>JAIXSW010000474.1 GCA_027484495.1 Gammaproteobacteria bacterium | reverse complement strand
TATCAGGCGGCAACTGAAGCTATGTTGCTGGACGCACCGCTAAGCGCCGAACAAGCGCCAACTCAGCGCATTCCACAAGGCCCGGTTGCAGCGATGGTTGCCATCAAACAGCTCGGCACCAATGGCGGCGGCTGGTATGGCCCGAACAGCACAAACCCGCTGGAAAACCCAACACCATTCTCCAATGCTTTACAAACCATCGCGTTAGTGCTGGTGCCAATGGCCATGTTGTGGCTGATGGGCGGCATGTTAAGCCGTACCGCTGCTGTTGGCGGTGGCTCAGGCACGCATGCCGGGCTGACGTCGCAAGCGGGTCAGGGTTTTGCCCGAATGAGTTTTGCCGTGATGGCCGTGCTGAGCCTGTGTTTTGTCGCTGCAGCCGTGTATAGCGAAATGCAACCGAATGCGGCTTTTGCCGGCCTTGGCGCCACGGGTGGCAACCTGGAAGGTAAAGAAGTGCGTTTTGGTACTGATTTGTCGGCGCTATGGTCGACGCTGACCACGCAGTCATCTAACGGTTCGGTCAATGCGATGCATGATTCGCTGAATCCTTTGGCTGGCCTGATCAGCCGGGCCGGTATGCTGATCAACGCGATCTGGGGTGGTATTGGCTGCGGCCTGATTAACTTTATCGTCTACATCTGGCTGGCCGTGTTTATTGCCGGGCTGATGATTGGCCGCACGCCGGAGATCTTTGGCCGCAAGCTGGAGAAAACCGAACTGAGCTGGCTCGGCCTGTTATTGGTGCTGCCGAGTGCGGTGATCCTGGTGTTGACCGCGATCACGCTGTCGGTACCGGCCTGGACCGGCAACAGCAATCCGGGTCTGCACGGTATTTCTCAGGTGTTTTATGAATACACCTCTGCCTTTGCCAACAACGGTTCCGGCTTTGAGGGGCTCGGTGACAACACACCATGGTGGAACCTCAGTACTGTGTTGGCATTACTGCTCGGCCGTTACCTGCCACTGTTGATCCCACTGCTGATTGCCGGTCGTTTGGCGAGAAAAGCCGTGACACCACCCGGCGCTGCCAGTCTGCCACTTCATAGCCTGACCTTCGGCGTCACAGTGGTGGTGGTGATCCTGTTGCTGAATTTCCTGTCGTTCCTGCCGTCGATGGTGCTTGGCCCTATTGGCGAAGCCCTTGTTGACCTGGGTTAGTGCCTTAATTCTGTGGAGTCTCTGATGAATCATTTTATGCAGATCAGCACCAGCGCGGTTCGTACCGCCAGTCTGGATGCGTGGCGCAAACTGGCGCCAATGCAGGCGATCAAAAGCCCGGTGATGTTTGTGGTCTGGGTGGGCACTGTGCTGGCGTTTGCTATGACAGCGCAGCGCCTGGCACAAGGCGAGCCTTATGGTTTTGCGCTCTGTACCAGCCTGATTTTGTTTTTTACCGTCTGGTTTGCCAACTTTGCTGAAGCCATCGCCGAAGTGCGCGGTCGCGATCAGGCTGCCAGTTTAAAAGCCACGCGGCGCGATTTAACCGCCACTTTGCGCAACAAAGCCGGGCAGCTGACGCAGGTCAACGCCAGCGCGCTGAAAAATGGTGATCTGGTGGTGGTTGAGGCCGGCCAGCTGATCCCGGCCGATGGTGAAATCGTGTCAGGTGTGGCGTCAATCAATGAGTCGGCGCTGACCGGTGAATCGGCGCCGGTGCTGCGCGAAGCCGGCACTGACCATTCCGGTGTGATCGCCGGCACTATGTTGCTGAGCGGCCAGATCGAAGTGCAGGTCACGGCGGAATCCGGCCATAGCTTTTTAGACAAAATGATCCGGCTGGTCGAAGGTACGCAGCGGCAAAAAACGCCGAATGAACTGGCATTGACCGTGCTGCTGGCAGCGCTGACCCTGGTGTTTTTGCTGGCGGTCGCAACGTTACCGGCGATGGCGGAATTTGTTGGCATCACGCTGGACCCGCTGCTGCTGATCGCCTTACTGGTGTGTTTAATTCCGACCACTATTGCCGGTCTGTTGCCCGCCATTGGTATCGCCGGGATGAACCGCGCTTTGGCTGCCAACCTGATTGCTAAGTCTGGTAAAGCGGTGGAAGTAGCCGGTGACATTGACACCTTGCTGCTGGATAAAACCGGCACTATCACCTTCGGTGATCGTCAGGCCACAGCATTCCTGCCGCTGCCGGGCGTAACCCAGACCGAGCTGGTGCGTGTGGCCGTGCTGAGTTCGCTGCAAGACCCAACGCCGGAAGGCAAATCTGTGGTGAAACTGGCCCGGGATCTCGGCGATGTGACGACTTTGCCGGACGGCGCTGAGTTTGTGCCATTCAGTGCAGAAACCCGCTTGTCTGGTTTACGTCTCGCAGCTGCAGGCCTCGCGGTTGCTGATCAGAGTTTTGCCTACAAGGGCGCCAGCGATGCGATCCGCCGTTTTGCGGTGGCGCAGGGACTGGCGGTGCCACAGGCACTGGATGCCATCGTCAGCAAAGTCGCACAGCAAGGCGCCACGCCGCTGGTGGTGGTGTCGCAGCAACGGATACTGGGTGTGATCCAGCTGTCTGACGTGATTAAACCCGGCGTGGCGGAACGTTTTGCCAAACTGCGCGCATTGGGTGTGCGCACCGTGATGGTCACCGGTGACAACCCCATCACTGCCGGTGCTATTGCGGCGGTGGCCGGTGTTGATGACTTTGTCGCCGAAGCGCGGCCGGAAGATAAGCTGGCGCTGATCCGGGCGGAGCAGGCTAAAGGCCACCTGGTGGCGATGGTCGGGGATGGCACCAACGACGCGCCGGCCTTAGCGCAGGCGGATGTGGGCCTCGCGATGAATTCCGGTACTCAGGCGGCTAAGGATGCCGGCAATATGGTCGATCTGGATTCAGACCCAACCAAATTACTGGCCGTGGTTGAAGTGGGCAAACAGCTGCTGATCACCCGTGGCGCGCTGACCACCTTTTCGCTGGCCAACGACGTCGCCAAGTACTTTGTCATTATTCCGGCCGTGTTTGCCGCGTCAATGCCAGGCATTGGCTTGCTGAATCTGATGCAGTTGCCTGATCCGCAAATTGCCGTGATTTCGGCGCTGATTTTTAACGCCGTGATTATTCCGCTGCTGATCCCGCTGGCACTGAAAGGCGTGGCTATTCGTGCCATCAGCGCTGAAAAACTGCTGCGCAATAACCTGCTGATCTACGGCCTGGGCGGTCTGCTGCTGCCTTTTGCTGCGATCAAACTGATTGACCTTGGCCTGAACTGGATGCTGTGACATGAACATCAATACTTCTGTAGCGACAAATTTTGCAACCAACGCACAACCTCCAGCCGATGCGCCTGCTGCGCAGCACGCCTTATGGCAACCGGCTTTACGCTTCAGTCTGGTTGGGCTGGTGCTCTGTGGCGCTTTGTATTCCGGCGGCGTGACGCTGCTGAATCAATTGCTGTTTCCGGCACAGTCCGCCGGCAGTTTAATCCACAGCGCGGATGGCAAAGTGCTGGGCTCGGTGCTGGTGGCACAGCCGTTTAGCGCTGAGCACTATTTTCATGGCCGGCCAAGCGCGGTGAATACTGACCCGATGAATACGGCGGGTTCGAATCTGGCGCCATCAAACCCGGCGCTGCGCGAGCGGGTGGCGGCTGACAGCGCGCGTCTGAGTGCTTTGTATCAGGTGAAAGCCGATGCATTGCCACTGGATTTACTGGCCAGTTCCGGCTCCGGTGTTGACCCGCATATCAGCCCGGCGGCCGCGCAGTTACAGGTCACGCGGGTCGCCACTGCCCGGGGATGTGCCACTGCAACTGTGACAGCCTTGGTGGCGCAACAAACACAGGCGCCGCAGTGGGGTCTGCTCGGTGAGCCACGGGTTGCCGTGTTGCCACTGAATCTGGCGCTGGACCAGGCCTGTCCGGTGCCAGCGCCATAATAGCGCGATTTGTGACCGGCCGATTTTTGCTGTGATTTAACGGGATAGCAGCGGCTGCGTGGCCGGCAACAGTGGTTCAGCCCATTGCTGTTGGTGGGTCACGCAGTTTTTTCCCCGTACTTTTTGTGAAAGGATCTTTATGAAAGCTTTATCTCGTGCTGTGTTGAGTTTCGGTAAAATTATTCCGCTG
>JAIXSW010000048.1 GCA_027484495.1 Gammaproteobacteria bacterium | reverse complement strand
GCAGCAGCAAAATCAGCCAGATGTGGATTGACGGCCGCGCGGTTGATTTAAACAACAAACAAAAAGACCTGCATCAGAAATACCAGCAGCGTTATAGCCGGTAATTTTGTTGAGGTGTTCTGCTGAGAAAAGCGGCTTCGGCCGCTTTTTTATGGGCTGCACGAAAGACCGTCTTCTTCCGGCTCGTCGCGGAGCTCCTCGTGTAAAAACGGGTCAAAGCCAAATTATTGGCTTTGACTATTCCGTATTCTTCCGGCCAACGCCAGAGGCGTTGGCGTAAAAACGGCGAGACGCAAAGCAGTTTGCGTCTCGAAACCCCGTTTTTACCCCCCCGACCACTTGTGTTTGTAGCCGAGTTTAGTGAGTTCTTGTTGGATGACTTCGCGTTTGTCGCCTTGGATTTCGATGATGCCGTCTTTGACCGCGCCGCCGCAGCCGCATTTCTTTTTCAGTAAGGCCGCGATTTCGGCGAGTTTCTCTTCCGGTTCGGCGATTCCGGCGATGGTGATCACGCCTTTGCCGTTGCGGCCTTTGGTTTCGCGTTTGAGGCGTAAGCAGCCGTCAGTAAAGGCCTGTCCCGTCGGTTTTTCCGCTTTTGCTGCGTCAATGCGGCCGCTGTCAGTGCTGTAGACCAGGTTGTCGCCGGCTGGTGTTGCTGGTTTTGTCGTGGACTGGCCACCTAATTGTTGCTGCCAATCGGCTAACGAAATTTTTTTCGAACTCATCATCAGTTCCGTCTTGTGGTGTGCTGTTGTTCAGCCGGGAATCGTGGCAAGATAATGCAACACAAGGCGCACAGCAATGCTTCCGTTTTATTCTTTACTGTTGCTGGCGTAAACGCTGAATTTCCCCGCATGGTCTTGGATTTTTGCCTTATTCTGGTAGACTGCTGCGGCATTTTTTAGAAATCTGGACGGCTATGTCGATTCAATCTTATCTTTCTCGTTGTGGCTTCAGTGCAGATGCCTTTTCCGCTGACTTTTATCAGCAAGTAACCGATTTTCAGCAGCAACTGGCCACATTAACACCGGCAACTGCGGTGCAATGGCAGTTCCGGGTGCCTGAGCTTGGCGAGGGCGGCAGTTGTTCTTTGTTTGGTCAGTTGGCGGATGAGCCTTATGACCTCGCTCCTATTCTGGGTGGTCAAACCGACGCAAATCAGCAGTTACTGGCCAAAGTCACCGCCATCGTGCAGTTTTATCAGGCCAACAGTGCCAGTCACTGGTTTGGGGTATATCAGCGCAGGAATAATCCGGCTGGCGAGATGGTGTTGGTGAAACTGGCTTATTTTGGCGCAGAAAGCCGGGCTGAGTTTCCGCTGACCGCTGAATTCGCCGCCATCAGCAATAACAGTACCGTTGGTTTGTCAGGCCAGGGCCGGGTCATCAACGACGTCGCGGCTTATCTGGCGCAAGGTGGCGAGTATTATACTTGTGACCCAAAAGTGCAGGCGGAAGCTTGCCTGCCATTGGTTGACGCCAACGATGCTGTGCTCGGCATCATCGATTCCGAAGCCTTTACCCAGAATTTATTTGCTGGCAAAGAACTGGCGCTGCTGATCGCAGTGGCGCTGACCTTGCCCGCGCTTTTGGCCTGAGAACATCAGACCACAAGGTCATAGTGCTGAGGTTATGCTTCAGCCACAGAATTATTAACAGTATCAGCAACAGTAACAGGTGAGCACTTTATGTTTTCTCGTTTACAGCCGGTAGCGACAGATCCGATTTTGGGGTTAATGGCCGCTTACAAAGAAGATCCGAATCCACTGAAAGTTGACCTCGGTGTCGGTGTCTACAAAGACGAAGCGGGCCATACGGCTGTGCTGGAATGCGTGAAAAAAGCTGAAAAATTGCGGTTGGACCTTGAAGACAGCAAAACTTATATCGGCATGGCCGGTGATTTGAGCTTCAACGCCCATATCGAAAAACTGGCATTTGGCCCGCATAAAGTGTTGCTGGAAGGCCGCACCACGACTGCGCATACCCCAGGTGGTACCGGTGCGCTGCGTGTCGCTGCTGAATTTATCAAAAAGGCTAATCCGGATGCGACCATCTGGGTCACCAGCCCAACCTGGGCCAACCACATTTCGATGTTTCAGGCAGCTGGCCTGAAAGTGAAAGAATACGCCTACTATGATTACGACACTAAAGGCCTGAAAGAAGATGCGATGTTTGCCGACCTCGCGACAGTGCCGGCCGGTGACGTGGTACTGGTACACGCTTGTTGCCATAACCCAAGTGGTATGGACCTGAACTTTGCGCAGTGGCAGAAATTTACCGCGCTGGCGAAAGAACGCGGTTTTACGCCGTTAGTTGATATGGCGTATCAAGGCTTTGGTTTGGGCCTCGATGAAGACACGCAAGGTTTACGTTATTTGGCGAACGAAGTGGAAGAGCTGATCCTGTGTACGTCCTGCTCGAAAAACTTCGGTTTGTATCGCGAGCGGATCGGTGCAGTGTCTATTGTGGTCGACAGCAATAAAATGCTGGAAACCGCACGGACCAACCTGTTAGCGGTGGTGCGCAGTATCTATTCAATGCCACCGGCGCACGGTGCCATTATCGTCAGCCATATTCTGGATAGCGCTGAACTGACCGCGTTGTGGCATCAGGAACTGGCGGTGATGCGTAACCGTATCAACGACTATCGTCAGCTGATCATCGACAAGCTGCAAGCAGAAGGCGTGCAGCAGGACTTCAGCTTCATCACCAAACAACACGGTATGTTCAGCTTCCTTGGCATTAATAAGGAACAAATCGAACGGCTGCGTAAAGAATTCAGTATTTATATGGTCGGTTCCAGCCGCGTCAGCATTGCCGGTCTGAACCATAGCAATATTGATTATTTTGCCAAAGCAGTCGCGACAGTACTGAAATAAGGTTGCGGTGACGCCTGTACAGGCCGTCGAAAACCCTGACAAAGGCAACTTAACGGTTGCCTTTGTATTTTATGCTGTTTAAGGTGAAGTGAATTCAAACAGAGGAGTGCGCAGGGTGCGAAGTTCTGCAGTAGGGGCATGGAAGCAGTTCAAGTCAGCGGTGTTGCTGAGTACTTTATGCTGCACTTTGCCGGTTGTTGCCGAACCTTTGCGCGTGGTGCTGGAATTATCGCCGCCACATCAAACCCTCGAAAGCGGCAAAGTCGGCGGCCTGACCACTACGGTCGTCGAGGCGATGCTGCGACATGCCGGTTTGACCCCCGTCTATGAAGTGTATCCCTGGGCCCGGGCATTTCGCATCGCCGCAACCACGCCGGATGTGCTGATTTACAATATGGCACGTACGCCGGAGCGCGAAGCCCAATTTGAATGGATTGGTATTGTAAACAGTTATAAGTTTGGCTTGGTAAAACTGCGCGAGCGCAAAGATATAAAGGTCAGCCAGCTGGCGGATATCAAACACTATGTGATAGGCGCGCAGCGCGATGACTTCTCTGCGGAGTGGCTCAGAGACGCGGCGAAGCAACCACCGAATAAGCTGGAACTGCAACCGGATGTCATCGAAACCTGGCGGATGCTGGTAAACGGCAAGCTGGATTTGATGATTGACGACCCGCAGGCGATTGACGACATGCTGGTTAAATACAATCTGGCGCGCAGCGACGTTGAATTTGTGATTTTCCCAAAAGAATTAGAGCAACAGACCTGGATCGCACTGAAAAAGGGCTCTTCACCGGAATTAATACAACGGCTGCGTGTGGCTTATCAAAAGATAAAAGGTGACGCGGCTTATCAGCATGTGATGGGGCAGGTGGTCAGCAAAACATATTAGTTTTTCCTGTCAGGCTATTAAAAACAAAAATCCCTGCTGTTGCAGGGATTTTTATACTGACGGATCCGTCGTTGCCGTTTAAATCTTCTTGTACTTGATCCGGTGCGGTTCGGCAGCTTGGGCGCCGTATGTCGCTTTTAACCAGGTCTCGTAGTCGGAATAGTTGCCTTCGAAGAAATTTACTTTGCCTTCGTCACGGTAATCGAGGATGTGCGTGGCGATGCGGTCGAGGAACCAACGGTCGTGCGAGATCACCATGGCGCAGCCCGGGAAATCCAGGATAGCGTTTTCTAAGGCGCGCAGTGTTTCCACGTC
>JAIXSW010000126.1 GCA_027484495.1 Gammaproteobacteria bacterium | reverse complement strand
GGATTCTCACAGTCACAAGCTTTTTCGATGCCAAGCGCATCAAGACCGCCACAGCTGCCGGCAATAGTCTTCCGTTGCACGATATAACCAATTGCCATAGCCAGCACAACGATTAACAACACAGCGAACGTTAACAGAAATACTTCCATGACAACCTCTTTAGGCATTGGAGTGAAACAACAAGTTGGCCGAATACCAACATAGGGAATGATATTTTACCAGTATTTTAGCCGTGCCGACTACGCCAGATGCACTTTACTGCTTGTCACTCATGGACGCGCTTGCACGCGAACCGATACAGATGAGATATCGAGGATGCTGAAGTGATCATTGCCCTGTTGTCCAGCCATAAAAAAACCAACCCGCAGGTTGGTTTTTTCAGTATCAATCAGCTTAACCGCCGAAGTCATCCAACAGAATGTTGTCGTCTTCTACACCTAAGTCTTTGAGCATGTTGATCACCGCTTTGTTCATCATCGGTGGACCACACATATAGAACTCACAATCTTCTGGTGCTTTGTGATTTTTCAGATAGTTCTCAAAAATCACGTTATGGATAAAGCCGGTATAGCCAGTCCAATTATCTTCCGGTTGCGGGTCAGACAAAGCGACATGCCACTTAAAGTTCTCGTTCTCGGCCTGTAACATGTCGAAGTCTTCAACATAAAACATCTCGCGTTTAGAACGGGCACCATACCAGAATGACATTTTGCGTTTCGATTTCAACCGGCGCAGCTGGTCGAAAATATGCGAACGCATCGGCGCCATACCTGCACCACCACCGATAAATACCATCTCAGCATCGGTATCTTTAGCGAAGAACTCACCAAAAGGACCAGAAATTGTGACTTTCTCGCCACCTTTCAGACTCCAGATATACGATGACATTTTACCGCAAGGTAAAGTCAGGTTATTTGGTGGCGGAGAAGCGATCCGCACGTTCAGCATGATAATGCCTTCTTCTTCCGGGTAGTTCGCCATCGAATAAGCGCGAATCGTCGGCTCATCAACTTTGGACTCCAGTGTGAAGAATTTAAAGCGCTCCCAGTCACCGCGGTACTCTGCAGGAATATCAAAATCTGCATATTTGACGTGGTGAGCAGGTGCTTCAATCTGAATGTAACCACCGGCACGGAATGGCACTGATTCACCATCCGGGATTTGCAGCTTCAGTTCTTTGATGAAAGTGGCTTTGTTATCATTGGAGATAACAGTACAAGCCCATTTTTTGATACCAAAGATCTCTGGTTCTACTTCAATGTCCATGTCAGTTTTGACACTGACCTGGCAAGCCAGACGACAACCTTCGCGACGTTCGCCTTTCGTCAGATGACCAAATTCAACCGGTAACACATCACCGCCACCGGCGTGAACGTGCACACGACACTGGCCACAAGAACCACCGCCGCCACAAGCCGACGACAGGAAGATACCCCGGTCGGCCAGCACGCTGAGCAGTTTGCCACCAGCACTGACTTTGAGCGCTTTGCTGGCATCGCCATTGATGTTGATTGTCACTTCACCGGCTGAAACCAGTTTGGCTTTCGCCACCAGGATCATCACGACCAGTGCGACAACCAGCAGGGTGAACATACCAACACCAAGATAAATCTCAGTATATTGCATTGTTTTTTCCTTCTACTACCGATGCTTACAGGGATACGCCTGAGAACGACAGGAAACCCAGACTCATCAGACCCACCATAAAGAAGCGTGAACCCAGACCACGTAAAGCCAGCGGCACGTCGGCATATTTCAGTTTTTCACTGACTGCAGCCATAACAGTGATCGCCATTGTCCAGCCAATACCACTACCCAGACCAAAGACTGTACTTTCAGCCAGCGTATAGTCACGTTCAACCATAAACGCGACCGCACCGAAAATTGCACAGTTCACCGTGATCAACGGCAGAAAGATACCTAAGGCGTTGTACAGCGCCGGTACATACTTATCCAAGAACATTTCCAGAACCTGAACCAGACCGGCAATAACGCCGATGTAAGCAATAAAGCCAAGGAAACTTAAATCTGTATCCGGAAAACCGGCCCAATCTAATGCACCCGGAGCAAGGAACTGCTTAAACACGATGTTATTTAACGGTACTGACAATGCCAGCACCACTGTGACTGCAACCCCTAAGCTGAACGCCGTTTTGACTTGCTTGGAAATCGCAATAAAAGTACACATCCCAAGGAAAAACGACAGTGCCATGTTTTCAACGAAAACAGCACGTACAAACAAACTTAAATAATGTTCCATCTGCTACTCCTTAGTGCTGTTCTTGCTGCTCTGGACGCCAGGTCCGCAGGGCCCAAATTAACAGGCCGATGATGAAGAATGCACTTGGTGGCATTAACAGCAGACCATTTGGCACATACCAGCCGCCCGCACTGACCAGTGGCAGAATCTCAACGCCCAGCAATGTGCCAGAACCAAACAGTTCGCGGACAACAGCCACAATCACCAGTAACACGGTATAGCCCAAACCATTACCGATACCGTCCAGGAATGACATCAGCGGTGGGCTTTTCATTGCATAAGCTTCAGCACGACCCATCACGATACAGTTGGTGATAATCAGACCGACGAAAACCGATAACTCTTTAGCAACGTTGTATGCATAGGCCTTCAGGATTTGGTCAACCACGATTACCAGTGAAGCAATAATCGTCATCTGCACGATGATCCGTACGCTGGAAGGGATATGGTTACGGATCATTGAGATAAACATGCTGGAAAACGCCGTTACCAACATCAGAGCAATACCCATTACCAGTGCTTTATCAAGCTTGGTCGTCACCGCTAACGCAGAACAAATACCCAGAACTTGCAACGCGATAGGGTTGTTGGCGAACACTGGTCCAAAAACCAGTGATTTCATCTCTTTAGCACTAGCCATTGTTTAATGCTCCTTGACGCACTTTAGCCAGGAATGGAGCAAAACCTTTAGCTCCAGACCAGAACACAAAAGTGTTTTGTACACCGTTACTTGTAATTGTGGCACCCGATAAACCGTCAACCTGATAGGCTGATGCAGGATCTGCGTTACCCGGTTTCAGAATTTTGATAGCAGGCTGTCCGTTTTCATCAGCAAGTTTCTTACCGACAAACTGCGCTACCCATTTCGGATTCTGAATTTCTGCACCTAAGCCAGGCGTTTCACCGTGCTCGTAGTAGTTCAGACCCTTGATGGTATTGCCATCTTTGTCCAGTGCCAGAAAGCCATGCATCGTAGACCACAGACCGTAACCATGGACTGGTAATACAATGGCAGTGATCTGCTTGGTCTCTATGCCATCAGCATACGCCATATAGACAGGTGCGATATTCGCGCGAGTCTTAATTTTGGCTGTATCGTCTTTCTCGTCCAGCGTGATACTGCCTGCAGGGTCTTTCATCATCTTACGATAGTCATAAGTCAATGGATCCTGGTCAACAAAATCACCAGTATCCAGATTTACCAGACGTACCTGCACATGCTTTTCAAACTGCGCTTTGATGTCTTCGCCGTTTAACATACCCGTTGCAACCAAGATATTTTTTTGGGCGTCGAGTAGCTTATTTTCAGTTTGCTTCGGTCGCAAACCGACCGCAGATCCAGCGACAAATATCGCGCAAATCAGACACAAGCCAATCACGACAAAAAACGTTTTGCCGATGCTTTCGTTATTATTAGACATTACGAGCCAGCCTCCGCTTAATGTTTGATTGCGCGACCATATAGTCAAACAAAGGCGCAAACAGGTTAGCGAACAAAATAGCCAGCATCATGCCTTCCGGATAAGCAGGGTTCGCCACACGAATCATTACAACCATGAAACCAATCAGAATGCCGTAGGCCCACTTACCAGTCTCAGTAAACGATGCAGATACTGGATCTGTTGCCATGAAAAACAGACCAATGGCATAACCACCCAATACCACATGCCAATACCAAGGCATCGCGAACATTGAGTTAGTCTCTGAACCGATCAGATTAAACATGGTAGAGAACACAATAGTGCCGACCAGAACGCCACCGACAATGCGCCATGACGCGATACGCAGATATATCAGTGCTAAACCACCAATCATCAGCGCGAGAGTGGAAGTTTCACCAATTGAACCTGGAATAAAACCATAAAAGGCATCCCACCAGTCCTGGTTAATCGACCAGTCAGTCACTTCACCATTTTTCGCTTTTGACAGCCAGGTTGCGCCAGCGTAACCATCTGCGACGGTCCAGACTTTGTCACCTGAAATTTCTGCCGGGTAGGCAAAAAACAGGAAAGCACGTCCAGCTAACGCAGGGTTCAGGAAGTTACGACCGGTGCCGCCAAAGACTTCTTTTGCAATCACGATACCAAAAGAAATACCAAGGGCAGCTTGCCACAGCGGGATAGAAGCAGGCAGGATCAGCGCAAACAGGATAGAAGAAACGAAGAAACCTTCGTTGATTTCGTGTTTGCGTACAGAAGCAAACAGCACTTCCCAGAAACCGCCCACAATAAAGACAGTGGCGTAAATTGGTAAGAACCAACAGGCACCGTACCACATCTTGGCGCCCCAGCCTGAATCAGCTGTGAGTTCACCACCAAAGGCGTGGAACAAACCTACTTGCCAGGTGTCAGGCAATTTAATAGTTTCAGATAAGACAGACGCCGCCTGATGACCGACGTTGAACATACCGAAGAACATCGCTGGGAATAGCATTAACCAAACGAAAATCATGATACGTTTCAAATCGATACTGTCGCGTACGTGAGTTGCCGATTTGGTTACTTTGCCTGGAGTGTACAGAATAGTGGCAACAGCTTCATAAAGTGCATACCACTTTTCATGTTTGCCGCCTTTTTCAAAATGCGGCTCAAGGTTTTCAATATAATGCTTCAAACTCATCTTAACCTTCCTTCTGGATGGTCGTCAGCGCATTTCGCAGTGCCACGCCGTAGTCATATTTACCAGGGCAGACAAAGGTACAAAGCGCCAGATCTTCTTCATCCAGTTCTAAACAACCTAACGTCACAGCTCCATCGGAATCGCCGACCAACAAGTCACGCAGTAACAGCGTTGGCAGAATATCCAATGGCATCACGCGCTCGTAGTTGCCGATTGGCACCATGGCACGGTCAGAACCGTTCGTTGTAGTTGTCATGTTGAACAGACGTTTAGGGCTCAGATGAGACAGGTAGGCGCGGGTGACTGAGAACTTACTCGCCCCAGGCACCAGCCAACCAAGGAATTCTTTTTCAAACCCTTCAGCAAGGACTGAAATTTGATTATGGAATCGTCCCAGGTAGGCATGCACACCAACAGCAGTTCTGCCAGCAAGCACTGAGCCTGAAATGATACGATTCGAACCGTCGTTCAGCTCACCTTCGATCAAGGTTGGGATTGAAGCACCCAGCACAGTTTTGATCAAACGTGGATTTTTCACCACAGGACCGGCTAGTGAAATGACGCGCTCAGCGTGGTATTCACCTGTAGTGAACAGCTTGCCGAGTGCAATCACGTCCTGATAATTGATATGCCAGACCACTTTGGTCAGTGACACCGGCTCAAGGAAATGGATGTGCGTGCCTGGCAAACCTGCCGGATGCGGACCGGCGAATTCTTCAACCTGTACCTGACCCGCTGTCGGCACATTGGCGCCAGCGGCTTTACAAACGTACACTTTATTAGTGGTCAGTTTGCTCAGCACTGTCAGACCATGCTGGAAGTCCGCTGCAGCTGCAGCGATGACGACCGCAGGATCAGCGGCTAAAGGGTTAGTATCAATTGCCGTGACAAAAATCGCCCGTGGGGTACTGTCAATTGCCGGAATGGCACTGAAAGGCCGCGTACGAAACGCAGTCCACAAACCAGAATCCAGGATCTGTTGTTTCACAACACCAGCATCAAGGCTGTTTAATGCCGCAGCATCAAATTTCTGGAATTGTACCGCTTCGTTTGAGCCATCAGCTTCAATCACGACGGATTGCAGCACACGTTTGGCACCACGGTTAATCGCAGTTACGGTCCCGGAGATAGCGGCAGTAAACTTCACGCCAGGATTTTTTTTGTCTTCAAAAAGACCCTGACCTTTTTTTACTTTGTCCCCAACCTCAACCAGCATTGTAGGACGCATTCCGACATACTCTTCACCCAGCAACGCGACCGCTTTGACGGCAGGACCGTCATGGATCACTTGTTTAGGACTGCCCGACAGGGGAATGTCCAATCCTTTTTTAATTTTAATCATACGTACTTGCACTACTTTAACGGGAAGAAACAGGGCCTGGTTTTTACGGCTGCTCGCCTCGCAGCGCACCTGGCGAAAGCTGGCTGATTTTTAACCAGATTTCAACAGATACACGTACATAGCGGCGGATTTTAGCACTAAACCCACAGACCAGCTATGATAAATAACACTTTTATGCAGCCAGGACAGCGACTGTCGGCAAGTGTAGTCAACTTTGAATATATTGCGCATAATCTGCACAAATTCGCCTGAATTCAGCGGTTTTCTTGTTGTTGCCTTGGAGGCTGTCCCCTTCGTCCTACGTTCAAACAAAAGCCGCCAGAAAGGCGGCTTTATTATCTTAAGCTAAATTCGCCAGTGTCACCATCGGAGAAACATCAGCTTCATAGTCTACATGGCTATAACCAAAGCCAAACAGACGCAGAAACTCCTGATGGTAGCCTTTATAGTCGGTCAACTCGTCGATATTCGCCGTTTCAACCTGTTGCCATAAGGCCGTTACTTCAGCCTGTACATGATCAGACAACTCTTTTCCATCCATCCGCAAACGACCGCCTTCATCTAAGACGCGCGCCGGATTGTACAGACACTGCCGGAACAGGCCGTAAATTTGTTCAATGCAGCCTTCATGAGTGCCTTCGGCTTTCATCACACGGTACAGCAATGAAATATACAACGGCATAATTGGGATGGCTGAACTTGCTTGCGTTACCAGCGCTTTTAAAGACGCAACATAGGCATGACCGCCCTGCCCTGCCAGCTTGGAACTGATTGCAGACGCTGCGCGGTCCAAATCTTCTTTGGCGCGACCGATAGTGGCTTTGCCATAAATCGGCCAGGTCAGTTCTTTACCAATGTAGGTATAGGCAACCGTCTGGACATTTTCAGCCAATACGCCGGCGGCGTGCAGCTGGTCTAACCAACGTTCCCAATCTTCCCCGCCCATCACTTTAACAGTGTTAAAAATCTCGTCTTCGTTGGCCGGCTCTACCGACACTTCCTCAATCTCACGCTTACTGGTATTCAGTGTTTTGGCCGTATAAGCGTTCTGGATTGGTTTTAATACTGAGCTGTAAATCTCGCCAGTCACCGGATCTTTGCGTCGCGGAGCGGCCAGACTGTATACAACCAAATCAATTTTGCCCATTTCTGCGCGGATCAACGAAATGGCCTGCGATTTCAGCTCATCGGTAAAAGCATCACCATTCAGATGTTTGTTCCACAATCCTTCAGCGTCGGCTGCGGCTTCAAATGCGGCAGTGTTATACCAGCCGGCCGAACCGGTTTTGCCTTCAGTCGCTTCTTTTTCAAAGAAAATACCCAAGGTCTTAGCGCCGGAGCCGAATGCTGCACTGATACGCGAGGCCAGGCCATAACCCGTCGATGCGCCAATCACTAATACATTTTTTGGACCGTTAGCAACGGGACCTTGTTGTTTGACGTAGCGGATTTGCTCATGAACATGTTCAGCACAGCCGACCGGATGCGCATTGGTACAGATAAAACCACGGATTTTCGGTTGAATAACCATAAAAAATAACCTGTGTGATGACAGAAACCGCGGTTAGTGTAAAACACTCACCGCCGCAACAGGTCTGATCAGCTTAAATAAAGCGGCGATTGCCGGCGATCGTACGAATATGTCGGGTAAGAGAATCACTCAGCCCGCGGTCTTCTCGGCTTTTTTAGAACCGCCAAAGCATTTTGGTGAAGCAGGCGGCTTTTCCGCGTAATACTCATACCATTCACTGGGTGTATATGTGTGCAAGGCCAATGCATGGATTTTTTCGGCCAGTTCTTCTGCCACGATGGCATTCACCGCCCGATGCCGCTGCAACAGCCGCATGCCATCAAATAAAGGGGTGACAATGACCACTTTAAAATGGGATTCAGAGCCAGGCGCAACGCTATGCATATGGCTTTCGTTGATGACATCCAGAAACACAGGTTGGAAGGCATGCAACAATTTCTGTTCGATAGACGTATGGATCAACATGATTGTTTGCTCCTTCTGCTCGCATTCATACTCATGACTCACTGTAGCCAGTGCATTTTGCCTTGTCTGTAGCTAAACAGCTGCAAAAAAAGATATAGATTCCGGCTTGATTATTGCCGCTTCGCTGCATCAGCGCTGCGGCAGGTAACGGAAGGTCAAATTAAATCGTTCAGCCTCCAGGCGGGTTTGCTTTGGCACCCGGTGTTGCCAGTGACGTTGACAAGCCCCAGCCATCACCAGCAAGTCACCATCGTTTAATTCAATAGACAGCTGACTATTGAACCTTTTGTGCCGTAAATCAAAGCGACGCGTCTGGCCCAGACTCAGCGATAAAATCACCGGTTCCTCGCCTAACTCTGGCTCATCATCGCTATGCCACCCCATATGATGCTCACCGTGTTGATAATGATTCAGTAGCACCGCATTCAGTGGGTGTCCGGTTTGCCGGGTCAGGCGCTGACACAGGCCATCAAGTCCGGCCTGCCAGGCCTGCGGATAAAATGTCACTCCGGAATAACGGTAACTGCAATGTGCGTCGCCCATCCAGATCTGCCGACGCGGGATTGCGACCGTTCGGCCATATAACTTAATCTGAGGTTGCTGCCAGTTGAGCTCACGCAGCTGCTGTTGTAACTGCGTTGACTCCGGGGCAGATAGAAAACCAGGCAGTAACCATACCTCAGCATCAGGCAGAAAATAGCGCTGTAGCAAATTGCTTTGCAGCCGAATAGCCGGACTCTCGTTGTGACTTGCCTGCGCTTCTGTCAAAATATCTGCCCTTAATTTCTGCCGAACCTGCTTATGTCCAGCCAATTTACCTTAGACCAGATCCAACTGCAGCTGGATCGTTATCCGCCTGAGCAGAAAACCCGCAGCCTGCAGGCCTGGGATGCTGCCGACGAGCTGCTGATCCGGTATGCACAGCAACAGCTGCCACACCATCAAAGCCCCCTGCTGCTGGTGAACGATTTGTTCGGCGCTCTTGCCTGTGCGCTTCATGCCTGGCAGCCAGTGCAATGGTCCGATTCTTACTTAAGTCAGCTCGCCACCCAACACAATTTGCAGCAAAATGACCTGCCTGCAGTGAAGCAAGTCGCCAGCACCGAGCTTTGTCCGGCTTTTAACGCCGTTTTGCTGAAATTACCGGGTAACCACAGTTTTCTGCGCTATCAGTTGCGACAGATTAAACAACAGCTACCGGATGGCGCATCATTAATTGCTGCGGCCAAAGCAAAAGACATTCACGCCAATCTGCTGCAAATTTTTGCTGAAGAAATTGGTCCGGTCAGCGCTTCTTTAACGGAAAAGAAATGCCGGCTGATCACTGCTATTTGCGATAAAAATCAGGCCGTACCGAAAAATCCTGTATTCCCGTTGGTATGGCCCGTTCAGTTGCCGGTACAGGATCAGTCACTGACATTGGATATCGTGAACCACGCCAATGTGTTCGCCCGTGAGCAGCTCGATATTGGCGCGCGGTTTTTTCTGCAGCACCTGCCGTCGGTGCAACCCGGGCAGCGAGTGATTGATTTAGGCTGTGGCAACGGAGTGATTGGTCTGGCATTACTGGCCGCAGAACCGCAAGCACAGATCTTATTTTGCGACGAATCATACATGGCCGTGCAATCATCACGTGAAAACGTCAATCGGCACTTTCCCGCAGCAAATCAATGTGAATTTCTGGTCGATGACAGCATGAGTCAACAACCAGACTTATCCGCCGACTACATTTTATGCAATCCACCTTTTCATCAGCAACAGGCCGTTACCGATCATATTGCCTGGCAGATGTTCGCTGACGCACGGCGCGTGCTGAAAATTGGTGGTCGACTGCGTATTGTCTGCAATCGTCATTTGGGTTACGGCGAAAAGCTGACCCGGCTGTTCGGCGGTTGTATTCATGTAGCCAGTAATGCAAAATTCAGCGTCTTTGAAGCTATCAGAAGGAAATAGTTATGCGTTCAATCCTGCTTGCCGCCGTGTTTGCGGTCGGAGTTGCCGGTTGCAGCAACCCGGTCCCGTCTTTTATCGTGGCGCCACAAATTTTCTGGAATCAGTCCAATCAACTGACCAACACCGCTTTTGCCCTGAACGTACAGGACAACAGACCCACCAACGGTACACTGGTAATGCGCGATGGCGACTCCGTTAAGTCTTACCCGACCACCAATGATTTAACCGGCCAGCTGCAGCAAACGCTTAGCAGTGCACTGACGCAACAAGGTGCGCGTATTTCCGGCAATGAACCTGTCATTGTCACCTTACAAATTAATCAGCTGGAAGCCAATGCAGAGTTAAAAACCGTCGAACACGTGGTGAAAAACAGTGTGGAACTGACGCTGCTAATCGAACGTGATGCTGGTTCATTTAACAAAAGCTACAGCGGTAAAAGCAGTTTCTCTGGTCCGTTTAAGCTCGATACCGCCGTGGCTGAGCGCGAATTACGGGTGCTGACTGAGCAAGTGCTTGGCAATATGCTACGCGACCCAAGCTGGCAGGATTTCCTGAGGAACTAACAGATGAAACTTTTTTTTGCAGCTTTACTGCTGCTCATCAGTGCACCGGTGTTTGCTACCGGTGAACATCTGCAAAAAGATAACCTGTTTCCGCGGGTCAAACTGGTGACTACCGAAGGCGACATCGTCATCGAGCTGGATCGGATGAAGGCGGCACTGACGGTGAATAACTTTCTGACTTACGTTGATAAAAAGATGTACGACGGCACCGTCTTTCACCGGCTGGAGCCAAACTTTGTGCTGCAGGGCGGTGGCTATGACCGCGAGTATATTGCGATCAAAAGCATCAAAGAGATCCCCAATGAATCCGGTAATGGCCTGAAAAACATTCAGTTCAGTGTCGCGATGGCGCATCAGGAAAAAGGCCCGCACACGGGTTCAAACCAGTTTTTTATTAACCTGAACGAGAA
The DNA here is from genome assembly GCA_027484495.1 of Gammaproteobacteria bacterium. GTDB lineage: Bacteria > Pseudomonadota > Gammaproteobacteria > Enterobacterales > Alteromonadaceae > Pararheinheimera. The sequence goes on along the minus strand of JAIXSW010000126.1, from coordinate 1,459 downwards.
TACCAGCTTAAATCCGGGCAAGACCTGGGGCTATGCCGTTTTTGGTAATGTCGTCGAAGGCTTTGAGACGCTGGAGAAAATCAAACTGCTGGAAACGGGTCTTAACGAGAAACTCGGCTGGGAAAATGTACCGAAAAAGCCAGTAGTCATCGCCCGCGCAATATTACTTCCTGCTAAATAATACCGTCTATACTTGCCCTAGACACAGTGCTGCTGCGGCAGCACTGTGCTGATAAGCCTACCGAGGGCTTGTTGTGGTTAACCAAAGTGGCTGCTGCCACCTTTGTTAAACAGGGTGTAGTTATGTTAGATGCATTTCTGGAGCAAAAATCTAAACAGCTGGTGTTTTATCTGGCGCGTTACCTGCGCGGTCAGCTACCACACCAGGAGATGCATTTGTTTATCTGGGATACGCTGGAAGAATGGGCCCAACTGAAGATCAGCAATAAAACCCCGCAATCTTTCCGTGAAATGGTATTTTGGCATTTAGTCTACCAACTGGAATTCTGCTCCGAATCTGACTTAAAAACTGACCGGCGCCTGCGCCGTGAACTGCACCAGTGCATGGGATATTTGTTAGGTAAAACTCAGGTGCACGCCGACTTTGTCGGCATCAGACCTTAAACACCACTTTGCTTTGACCGGTCCGCTTTGTTAAGGTGGCGGCTTTGTGACTGTACCGCGCTGGAGCAATGCCGGATGTCTGAAGTAGTGCGCCCCGCGCCGGGCTGGTTAACCGCAATCCGGGTCTATCGCGACCCCCGTCTTTGGTTTATTTTCCTGTTGGGCTGTTCGTCCGGATATCCTTGGGTGCTGATTAGCAGTGCGATGACTGGCTGGCTGAAAGACGCTGATTTGTCTCGCGCAGCGATTAGTTATTTTGGTTCTGTCACCGCCGTCTATGCGATTAATTTTCTTTGGGCACCGTTACTCGACCGGGTGCGGGTCCCCTATCTGTACCAACGTCTGGGGCAACGTCGCAGTTGGATTTTATTGTTACAGTTGTGGATCGTGCTGTTCACTGTTGGCATTGCACTGACCAATCCCGCTGCCAGCCTGCTCTGGACATCCCTGCTGGCGCTGGCCATCGCCGCTGCAGCGGCGAGTATGGACGTCGCGATAGATGGCTACCGGATTGATATTATTGGCCAGGACCCATTGAAATTGCCAACCGCAGCTGCGATGGGAGTGGCCGGTTGGTGGACAGGTTATTCTTTACCCGGCTATCTCGCCTTTCATTATGCCGACCGCTTTGGCTGGTCAGTGGTTTATCTCGGGCTGGCATTATTGCTGGCCATGCTTGCCCTGGGCACGCTGTGGGTACGGGAGCCTGAATCTAACCGTGATTTACTGCAACAAAAAGCGGCAGAGCGTTACCAAAACAGCCAGACGCATCCGGCACTGCTCTGGCTGCAGGTTACTGTCATGGAGCCTTTTGCAGAATTTATCCGCCGCAATG
>JAIXSW010000257.1 GCA_027484495.1 Gammaproteobacteria bacterium | reverse complement strand
GTTTGTTCTTATGGTGCCATACGACCTTCGCCGTTGGCGCTTTTTTATCTGGCCCGTCTGTAGGACTGTTGACTGCAACAACCCCCAAGACAAGCCCTGTTGATTCGTTTTTTTGTTTTTGTCTATCGGTGGCAAAATTCGCTTGCGTTTTTCTGCCACCGATGGCAAAAAGCTAACACCAAGCCATAATCACTGTCAAACCCAGTACAAAAAAACTGCAAAAAAAATGCAGAATTGGCTGGTGATTCGGTAAATTTGGCAGAACACATCCATAAAAATTGTTTATTTTCATATGGATAGAAACCATGGTGGCTTCAAGGTGCTAAGTTCCACATCTTGAAGCCATCTGAATATGAAAACACAGCCTGAAGTGACAACATCACGCCTGCCCATACAACAACAGGGCCGGCCCAAGGAGCGACACATGCAACTGCAACAACTGTTTGGCCTGACCGGTAAAAAAGCCTTAGTGACTGGCGCCAGCCGCGGCTTAGGCCAGGCGATCGCCATGGCATTGGCTGAAGCCGGGGCCGAAGTGTTGTGTGCCAGTTCAGCGCCGGGGGGCAGTGACGCGACTGTCGCCGCTATCCGCCAACAAGGCGGACTGGCTCAGGCATTTTCCGCCGATTTAGCCGATAGCAGCGCAGTGATCCAGCTGGCAGAAAAAGCGCTGGATTACGCCGGCCACCTCGACATTCTGGTCAACTGTGGCGGCACCATCAGCCGCACGCCAGCGGTGGATTTTGCCTTTAGCGACTGGCAGCAGAACCTTGCAGTGAACCTCGATGCCACTTTCCTGCTGAGCCAGCGCTTAGGTGCGGCGATGATTGAACGGCGCAGCGGCAAAATTATCAATATCGCCTCAATGTTGTCGTACAGCGGCGGCATTACCGTGCCGGCTTACACCGCCAGTAAACATGCGGTAGTTGGGCTGACGCGGGCGCTGGCCAATGAATGGGCCGGTTTTGGCGTCAATGTGAATGCGATTGCGCCAGGCTACTTTAAAACCGACAACACGGCGGCGCTGCAGGCCAATAGTGACCGCAATCAACAAATTCTCAGCCGTTTGCCGGCAGGGCGGTGGGGGGAACCTGCAGATCTGGCCGGTGCTGCGATTTTCCTCGCGTCCAGTGCCAGCGACTATGTACACGGCCATGTGCTGGCGGTCGATGGCGGCTGGCTGGCGCGCTAGTCCATTTTTAGTCAATTTCCCGGAGTTTTTATGAGCATCGTTTTTACCAACCGCTACGCCACCCACCCGGATGACGTGAAGCATTACGACACCGACAAACTGCGCCAGCATTTTCTGGTCGACAACCTGATGCAGCCCGACGTGCTGGTGCTGAATTACACCCACTACGAGCGGCTGATTGTTGGCAGCGCAGTGCCGGTTAAAGGCGCTGTGGTGCTGGCAACAGTAGATGCGCTCAAAGCGGAGTATTTCCTCGAGCGCCGTGAGCTTGGCGTGATTAACATCGGCGGCGCCGGTGTGGTTGAAGTCGACGGCACGCCTTATGCGCTGAATTTCCGCGAAGCGCTGTATGTTGGTAAAGGCGCACGCGACGTGCGTTTTGTCTCAACGGATGCGGCCAATCCGGCCAAGTTTTATCTGAATTCAACGCCGGCGCATCATCAGTATCCAACCCGGCATATCACGATGGCCGACTGTAATGTACTGAATATGGGCGCGCTGGAAACCAGCAATAAGCGCGACATTTATCAGCTGATGATTAAAGGCGTGGTCGATACCTGTCAGCTGCAAATGGGTCTGACCGTGCTGCATCCGGGCAGTGTCTGGAACACGATGCCAGCGCACCAGCATGACCGGCGGATGGAAGCTTATTTCTACTTTGGCCTCAGCGAAGGCCAGCAGGTTTGCCATTTTATGGGCGAGCCGCAGCAAACCCGGCATATTTTTGTCGGCAACGATCAGGCCGTGGTGTCACCACCATGGTCCATTCACAGCGGTTGCGGTACCGGCAGTTACACCTTCATCTGGGGCATGGCTGGCGAAAACCACGATTACAACGATATGGATAAGTTTCCGGCCAGCGCGCTGCGCTGATGGTGACTGGATCTATCTAACACCGGCGCCGGCACGATAAAAAACTACAGCCAGCGCCTTTTTGTGACAGGGGAGACAACATGTACAGCTATATCCGCCGCAGCGGTGTGCTGGCGCTGAGTTTGATATTCAGTGTCCTGCTCAGCAGCTGCAGCAAACCAGAAGAACAAGTGCTGACCTTGCGCATGGCTCATACACTGGACCAGGAGCATGTGGTGCATAAGGCGATGGTGAAGCTGGCCGAACGGCTTGATCACTATTCGCATGGCACGATGAAGATCCGTATTTATAGCGGTGGCCAGCTTGGCTCTGAGCGTGAACTGATTGAATTACTGCAAATTGGTTCGCTGGCGCTGACCAAAGTGTCGGCGGCACCGCTGGAAGGTTTTGCGCCCAATATGCAGCTGTTCAGTGTGCCTTATGTGTTTCGTGATGAAACGCAGTTGTGGCAGGTGCTGGAAGGTGAGATTGGCCAGCAATTGCTGGATGAACTGGCGCCGGTGCGGTTAAAAGGTCTGGGTTATTACGATGCCGGCAGCCGTAGTTTTTATACCACCAGCAAAAAAGTCACCACGCCGGCTGATTTAGTCGGGCAAAAATTCCGCGTACCGAATAGCCAGACCGCCGTGCAAATGGTGCAAACGCTCGGCGGCGCTGCCACACCGGTCGATTGGGGTGAGCTTTATACGGCGCTGCAGCAAGGCGTGGTCGATGGGGCGGAAAACAACCCGCCAAGCTTTTACCTGTCGCGCCATTACGAATTATCCAAGTACTACGTGCTGGATGAACACACCGCTGTGCCGGATGTGATTTTGATGAGCCAGCATATCTGGAACACCTTAACGGCTGAACAACAAGGTTGGTTAGAGCAGGCCTTTGCCGATTCTGTCGCCTGGCAACGCGAGGCCTGGCAGGCACAAACCCGCGACGCGCTCGACAAAGTGAAAGCTGCTGGCGTTGAAGTGATTTATCCGGATAAACAACCTTTTATCGATGCAGTACAACCGCTGCATCAGGCATTAAAAGACACGCCGGTCGGCGCTTTGATGGCGAAAATTGCTGCGATGCCACCGGTAACAGTAACACCTGTATCAGTAGCACCGGCGACAGCGCCGGCCGTCGCTGTTCCGACTGCACAGGAGCCGTCACATGAATAAAACCGTATTCTGGCTGGATGAAGCGCTCAAACGCCTGCTGATTGGCCTGATGGCGGCTATTGTCGGCGTGGTGTGCTGGCAGGTGGTGTCGCGGTTTATTCTCGGCGAACCGAGCTCGATGACCGAAGAGATCTCCCGCACGCTGTTGTTGTGGATCGGCATGCTCGGCGCGGCGCTGGCCTATCGCACTGGCCAGCATTTGGGCCTCGATATTGTCACGTCGAAATTTACGCCGCAGTGGCAGAGCCGGGTAGCGATTTTGCTGACTGCACTGGTGGTGCTGTTTGCGCTGGCGGTGATGGTCGGTGGTGGTGGCGCGCTGGTACAGCTGACGTTTGAGCTGAACCAGATGTCGGCTGCACTGGGGATTCGCGTGGCCTGGATTTATCTGGCGATCCCGCTGGCCGGGTTTTTAATTGCGTTTTATGGCGTCTGCCAGCTGATTTGTTTATGGCGTGGCGACACGCTGCTGCCAACCGGAGGCTGCGAATAATGGAAATGTCTGCATTGGTGCTACTCGGCATCTTTTTTGTGCTGTTGTTTTTAAACGTACCGATTTCGTTTTGTATTGGCCTGGCGACGCTCGGCACTATGTTACTCAGCATGGATTTATTGCCGGCGCTGACGACATTGGCGCAGCGGATGGCTGGCGGCCTGAATAGTTTTGCACTATTGGCTATCCCGTTTTTTGTGCTGTCGGGGTTACTGATGGGGCGCGGCGGCATCGCCAAACGGCTGATTGAATGCGCGATGGCGTTAGTCGGTGCGCTGCCAGGTGGTCTGGCTTTAGTGAATGTGTTGTCTTGTATGTTGTTTGGCGCCATTTCCGGCTCAGCCGTGGCGGCTACTTCGGCTATCGGTAGTTTTATGGTACCGGAGATGAAAAAACAGGGCTATGACGATGCTTACAGCGCGGCGGTGACCGCTGCAGCTGCCACCACCGGCATGTTGATCCCGCCGTCGAATATCATGATTGTGTATGCCATCGCCAGCGGCGGCGTGTCGATTGCGGCGCTGTTTGTCGCCGGTTATTTGCCAGGGATTTTGTTAGGCGTGGCGTTGATGATTGTTTGTGCTGGCTATTCGCGGCTCAAAGGCTACCCGGTCGGTGCGCGCTTACCGTTGAAACTGGTCTTCAGTAAAATCGCCGCGGCTATTCCCAGCCTGCTGATGATTGTCGTGGTGATTGGCGGCATCATTAAAGGCGCTTTCACTGCGACCGAAGCCGGTGCTATCGCTGTAGTCTATTCCTTTGTGCTGGCGGTGTTGGTGTACAAAGAAGTGGCTTGGGCTGATTTGGGTAAAATTCTGCTGAAATCCACCGAGACCACCGCTATTGTGCTGGCGCTGATTGCCACCTCAGCGGCGATGTCGTGGATTTTGTCGTACGAGAATATCCCGCAAAGTATTACCAGCGGTTTGCTGGCACTGAGTGAAAACCCGATCATTATCCTGCTGATCATTAACCTGATTTTGTTGGTGGTCGGTGCTTTTATGGATATGACGCCGGCCGTACTGATTTTCACGCCAATTTTCCTGCCGGTGGCGGTGGAACTGGGCGTGTCGCCGCTGCATTTTGGCATCATGATGATCCTGAACCTGTCGATTGGTCTGGTGTCGCCGCCAGTTGGTAGTGTGTTGTTTGTCGCCTGTGCTGTGGCAAAGGTGAAGCTGGAACAGATGATCAAACCGCTGCTGCCAATGTATGCCGCCATGTTTGTCGTGCTGATGCTGGTCACTTATATTCCGGCGATCAGCGAATGGCTGCCGTCTGTGGTGGGTTTGTAACAGGGCTATTGGATGAAACAGGAACAAAGCTGGTTGGTGTAGCACTTCACCAGCTTGTTCATTAGAATGGCGCTGCCGGCTCTTTGCTGTGTGCAGCGCTGTACCCATTATACCGCTCGGGGAGAACTATCATTTACATGCTCAAATCATCCACTATCAACGATGTGGCCCGCTTAGCCGGTGTGTCCAAACGCACGGTCTCCCGGGTGATCAACGGCTCGCTGGCGGTCGGTGAATCGACGCGGGTCAAAGTGGAAAAAGTGATTGCAGAGCTGAATTATTCGCCGAGTCCGCAAGCGCGTGGCCTGGCGTCGAGCCGCTCTTACCTGCTCGGGCTGATTTACGATAACCCCGATGCGCTCTATCTCGATGATGTGCAGCGCGGCGTGCTGGAAGTCTGTAGCCAGCTGGGTTACGAACTGGTGGTACATCCGTGCCGCTATCGCAGCGAAACGTTGGTGCAGGACTGCTTTGCTTTTATCAATCGCTCGAAACTGGATGGCGTGATTTTACTGCCGCCAGTGTCGGAGCTCGATCATCTGGCTGCGGCGTTAAAAGAGGCCGAGCGGCCTTATGTACGGTTAACGTCAGTGCTGTTAGACGAGACTTATCATTCGGTGGTGTCGGATGACCGCGCCGCTGCGGCTGAAATGGCACGTTATTTTGCCCAGCTCGGGCATCAGGACATTGCTTTTATCAGCGGGCCACAGCGCTATAAATCCTCGACCGAACGGATGGAAGGCTTTCAGCTTGGTCTGTCCGCCTATGGCATCAAGCTGCGGTCAGACTGGATTGTCGAAGGCAATAACAGTTTTGAAACCGGGATCGAATGTGCGCAGCAACTGCTGAGCGGTGCAGTCAAACCGACAGCGATTTTTGCCAATAACGACCAGATGGCCGCCGGTGTATTAAAAGCCGCTCATGAACTTGGCATCAAAGTGCCGGAGCAGTTATCCGTCGCCGGCTTCGATGACAACTTACTCGCCAGCCGGATCATTCCGGCCTTAACCACTATCCGCCGCCCGGTGCGGCAAATGGCGCAGCTTGCCGCCACTAAAATCATCATGGATATCGAAGACAACCGCCACGCTGCAGGTCATGTGGCGGCAAAAGTCGCGCCGACGCTGGTGGTGCGGGAATAAACCAAGCGGCTTTGAAACCGGCGCCGTATCTTTCGGTGCGGCGCAAACGAATTTCTCTTCCCCCTAAATGATAAGTGTTATTCACCGCGACATAAGTGCCCGACAGCAGTGCGGTCATGCTAAGAGAGCGGGTCTGGTTATGGCTCCGGCAGGATTGAGGTTTTGTGCCAGTTGCAGCTATTCGATATTGACTGAGCTTGTAGACCGCTAACAGCATCAACCGGATGGATCGTGGCAAATCCACCATCGCCACCACTGCGTTCGCCCGTTCGCGCCTCCCGCGCTCACTCTTAACCGCTCACTCCGCGGCTGCCGATGCTGGATTTGTTGGCGTTTGGGGAAAGCCGCTTTGTTCCAAAAGCGGAAATTCACTGAGATTTGATTAAATCGGCGCTTTTCACTGAAAGCGGACATTGGTGAGACTGAAGGAGTAACCACTCTCGAAATTTTCGAGATATTCGCACATTGCTAAAAGGTTAAAAATGAGTGCATTATTCATTTCGATTTTTAGTTACTTATCGTTATATGAACTATCAGTACGACGGATGCAGACTGTTTAAATCTGGTCAATTTGGATTGTAAATGATGGTATGACGGGCCTACCTAGTGCATCCATTTGGCAATGCGTTGGGGAATAGCATTGTTGCCGGTCTGAGTGCGAAATCTGGTACTGGTCAGTTCTCTGCCAAAGAGCAAGCTGCTCTTGACCAGAAGATGGCTGCCATGGACAAGAAAATCCAAGCCAAACTCAATGGCCAATCTGGCACTGCTGATCCTGTAATCCAAATGCAGTCACAAAATGGCGTGTTGGTGCCGCAAGGCAGCAACGCTGTCGAGATTTTTGACTGGTATCAGGAAAATGGGCTGCTTGATGGCATGAATGACAAGCAGTACCACAAGCTGGCTCTGGCAGCGAATGCCTATGAAGACAAGCAGCTTGCACGCATCCAAGCCAGTATGGATTGCTCGCAGACGCTGCAACAGGACCTGATGCGCAAGCAATACAGTGTTGATGCTTCGGCGTATCGCTTGGCGGAGCTAACGCATGATATGAAGTACTATGCGCTGGGCGGCCATAATGGGGTGTTTGACCAGTATGGGGAAGACCCGAAAGTCTCGTTGATCCCATGGCGGCCAGAACCACCGCAGCCGCGTACTTTATGGGAGCGGTACGTCTCTTACAGTTCACAAGATGTAACGCCTATTTTGGCTGCCCAATCTACACTGTCAAACGCTTTATTTGCACAAAGTCTTTATGATACTGCGCAAAGGGGAATCACAACATTGACTAACCCTGGGGCTGATATATTTAAGCTTGGGAACCATATGGTTGTGTTGGATGGTTCACAGCGACCCGGTTTTAATCCTAACCAAATGTCTATGACTGGTGGTTCTGTAGCGCAAGGTCTGAGGGTGACAGGAGTCTTTACCAACGCGTTAAAGTCAGGCGGTGCTATGGGAGTATTGCTGGCGCCAGTAGGGACCACAATAGAATACAGCATTCAAGGGAAACCTATATTGTCCGAAAACTGGGGCAAAAATATGCTAGTGGGGAATGGGCCGGTATTTACGAAAGATTTCAGCGCAGATGTTTCTGTTGATATGTTGAAAGGCCTTACAAGTGGTGCTGTTGGCGGGGCTGTGACAGTCGCAACTATTGGCGGCGCAGCTGTTGCTGGTGCTATTGGAGCGCCTGTTATTGCTGGTGCAGCTGTTTTAGGCTTCGTTGCAAGTTGGGCTTTTGGTGAGTACGTGTTTGATCCCAAATTTGGTGATGATATGAAGGTATGGTTCAAAAGCCGGTAGTAGTTGTACGTTGAAAATATAATAAAGTGGGAGTTAACGTGTGCTTAACTCCCTAGTTGTGGAGGTAATGTGATAAAAAATTTTTATAAAACAGTATGGAGTTTACATGGGTATGCTTTATTCCCTTTGTTTTTTTTGGTGCTATTTTTCCCTGTGATGCTTGCATTTCGGCATTTTTCTGGCATTCAAGGTGTAGTCTTTATTCTAGAGAGGTGTTGGTTTTTTTATATTCCTTTGTCCTTTTTGGGATTGTTTTTTACTTTTAAAATGAATGTGTTGATTTTTGTTTGGTGGCGTTTTTTTTCAGGACTGCTTTTTATTTCTCTATATGTCAGTGTGTTGGTGCAAATGGCATATTTCAGTGGCTGGTATGTTGTTACTGGTTTAATGTTATTTTCTCTTATCTTCTACACAGTGCTGTTTCTATTGCGATTTGTTTTTTGGTCTGACTTTTATGCCAAGTTGCTGTGGTATCACAAGATAGAGAATAAAAATGGCGAAGATATTTTTTACCTAAAAAGAGATGGGTACATGGAAGTGTATGAGCTGAATGAAAAACTGAAGTTCCTAAAATTTACTGCTTTTTGGGAGAACGGTTTTTTCTCCAAATCAGTTTCTCTGAATCCAGAGGCATTAGCACCTTACTATAAAATGACGGGGGCTGTTATTGCGTTAGGTATGGTGGTTGCGGCTTATACGGGCTTTAACGTAGTCAGTGCCGGTATTATTGCCGGACTGTCGTTAATGATCCCTGAGTTTTTTAGGCATTTTGTAGCTAGTGCGTTTCTGGATGCAGTACTGGCTAGTAAATACAAAGTTGGGGATATCGTTGACTTTTCCTCTAAACGACAACGCTCGACGGATTGATTTAACCAGCGTGCTGGCAAGGTCCGGTCGGAACAGCTTTTCACGGGAGAAATAAATGGACATCCATAACGGAACTCCATGTGTCGGAACTCCATGCGGAACTCCATGGACACCAGCGGAACTCCATGGACACCCACTTTAATTTTATTGCATGCAGGATGCAAACAATCCGACCGACATTCTGAATTACAGTCGTACTTTTAACCTGCGCGACAGCTGGCTGTAAACCGGCTTGCGGGGCAGTGGCGTGAATTAACAGGACATCCATCTAAATAACAGCGAGCATGTGCAGGGTAATTAAAAGGACATCCATCTAAATCACAGCGAGTATGTTCAGTGATTTAAAAGCCAAAGGCTATTGGTTTCGGTGGGCTTTGACTTTTTAGGCGCAACTAAAAGCCCACCAGCAGGAAAAATCGATTCGTCAGAGAATTGCAGATAAAGCGGGGCTCAGCATTGAGCTGTGTTGCTAAAAAAATGAATTGTTTACAACCCCCTACAAGCTAACCAAAAGCTTGCCGTGCTGCGGTAATGCCCACAATACGTTGTTGTTTGAATTTTTCGCAAAATTCCATCATGCGGGCGGCGCTGCCAATCACCCGGTGATAGTTTTGTTCCAACCCCTCGCAGTTTGCAAGCCAGGCTGCTGAACGAATATGTAATTTGGCAAGAATCGGGGGAGTGTCAGCACTGATAATCCCACGCTTGCCGGTTTTTATTTGCCGGCCACTCCAGTCAACTAGCTGAATATATTCAACTAAATTGTACGGGATATGGGTTGGGTTGTTAGTTCTATGAGAGTCACCTGCAAAGGGCCGCAGTAGAAGCCGCATTGGCGACTCGGTGTGGTCGAGTCTTGCCTGAATGGATGTGAAGTCGCTCTCTTCAAGCGCTGTTGCCATCTTGGCACGGATAGGGTTTAAATCCACGTATGCCATGGCCTGCAACTCTGCACATTCATCCAGCAGCGCCTGAGATTTAAACCGCCCCTCCCAGAACCGGCCAGTGCAATTATCTTCTGCGTTGGCCATGCGCGCGATAGGTTCATTTAAACAACGCATAAACCAGCTTAAGTCGTAAAGCCGTGCCCGGCGTTCTTCAATTTGCCTGATTGCTTCAATGGCTTCTGCATCAGACATACCCTCACCATCGGCATATCGTTTGGATAATGCAGGCAAGGAATACAAAGCGCTCCAGCGTGTGATGACGTCTTCAACTGATAACTCCAGAGCACGTTGTTTTTGAATGCGAACCACCAAATGATAATGATTTGACATAATGGCATAAGCTGAAATATCAATACAAAACAACTGAGTAAGGTCAGCCAGACGTGCAACTATTGCATCGCGGCGATGACTGAAATCTTTGCTATCGACGATGCCAAACAAAAAAGTGCGGCGGACGCAACGGCTGACAACGTGATAGCTGGGCGTGGTATCGACGGATACCAGCGATTTACGGGGGATCGGCATAGCGAACTCCTTGACGGTCCGTGTCGAAGGTAGGCTTTTACTATGGTTGCTGAAATGTTAATGTCAAGGTGTGTCTGGGCTCAGATGGGTGTCCTCGGAGGCTGACAACGTGATAGCTGGGCGTGGTATCGACGGATACCAGCGATTTACGGGGGATCGGCATAGCGAACTCCTTGAC
>JAIXSW010000378.1 GCA_027484495.1 Gammaproteobacteria bacterium | reverse complement strand
TCAAAGGCCACCTGGGCAGCGCTTAACGCCTTGTCGGCACCAATCAGCGCCAGATAACGCTTGCCGGCTTCAGTCGGCGGTAACGGGTCCAGATGGGCCGGATTGCCATCGTAAAACCCCAGATAAAACTGGTATACCGCTTTGACGTTGTGACGCAAATCACCGTAGTAGCCACGCGAATGCAGCTGCTGCGCCAGCGACTCCGGCAAGCTGATTCGATCGGCAATCTCATTTGCCGTCAGGCCCTGGTTGATCAGCCGCACTGTCTGGTCATGGGTATATTTGTATACGTCGCGCTGCACTGTGATGAATTCGCGGATGCGGGCGTTGCCCCAGATCGGGTGATGGTGCTGCGCGATAAAAATCTCGGTGTCAGAGAGCATATCAAGCGACTGTTGCAGATAACTCGACCACAGCAGTGCATCACGTACTTTGGCGCCGCGAATAGGCAGCAAATTGTGCATGGTCCGGCTCAGGTTCTCCGCGCCATTAAATAGTTTTTTATCCGGCAGACTGAAGGTCATTTCTGCCGGTGATTCGGCGCCGGGCTGGTTGTAGAACACGAAGTTGACGCCGTCGATCTGCATCGGCTGTACCGGCTGGTCGATCACGATATTCGGCGGCAAAATCCCCATCGCGCCATACACCACCTCTTTACCAAGCCCGGTATCGATATTACCGGTGGCACTGCGTGGCAGGTTTTTCCCGAACTGGTACATAGAGCGACGCGCCATCGCGTTGCCGACCATGATGTTTTCGCTGGTCGCTTCGGCCATAAATCCCAAAGAAGCGACCACCGGCACCTGACGCTGCTGCACTGCTTCGCTGCTGATCACGCCAAGCGCACCGCCAAAGTGGTCGGCGTGGGCATGCGTGAAGATCAAACCGCTGACCGGTTTATCACCCAGATGTTGGCGGGCAAAGGCCAGCGCAAAAGCGGCGGATTCTGTCGCGGTCAGTGGGTCAACCAGAATAAAGCCGGTGTTGCCTTCAATCAGTGTCATGTTGGCGATATCAAAACCACGCAGCTGATAGACGCCAGCGGTCACTTTGAATAAGCCGACCTGCGCATTCAGTTGGGCGTGACGCCACAACGCCGGATGAACACTCTGCGGTGCTGCGCCGTGCAAAAAATCATAAGCAGCAAAATCTTTCAGCACCACGCCGTCGGCATTGGTGATTTGTCCGCTGGGTTTAGCGATAAAACCGCGTGTCGCTTCTGCCATATCCAGCGGGTCGGCCAGATCCAGAGTTTTCGCCATAGCATGATTGCGCTGCAGCACTGCCGGACTGACATCGCCGGTTGCCGCTTGAGTCGGCGCGGTATGCTGGTCACAAGCCGACAGGCTCAGCAGGGCGCTCAGCAAGACCAATTTCTGCGCTTTTTGCATCGGGAGCTCCTGGTTAACAAACGGTTGTTGAATCATCAGCACTTGGCTACTATTTGTCCAATGCATTTAAAGCATCAAAACTATTACTGGAACTCATATATGGAGCTACGTCAGCTGCGTCATCTGATGGCTGTGATTGAGCAGGGCAGTTTTAGCCGTGCCGCTGAAGTGGTCCACCTGACCCAGCCTGCACTAACGCGCAGCATTCAGGCGCTGGAAGCCAGTGTCGGTTCACCGGTGCTGGAGCGAAATCGTGGTGCGCTGTTGCCAACTCCGATTGGTGAGTTGCTGCTGCGGCATGCGCGGGCGCTCGATTGCGCCACCCGCGATTTAGAGCGCGATATCGCCTTGAGCAAAGGTCTGGAGTTGGGTGAATTGCGCATCGGGGTTGGGCCTTGTGGTGGTTCTGCGCTGGTCGGCCCGGTCATTGGCCGGCTGCATCAGCTGCATCCGGGACTGCAATTAAAAACGGTATTAGCACCATGGCAGGAGTTACCCGATCGTGCGCGGGCCCGTGAAGTCGACCTGATTGTGGTTGAACTCAGTCAGGTGCAGCAGATGGAAGATTTTGCCTTCAGTGCTTTGCAGGAACATGCGGTGATCCCGGTCTGTCGGCCTGAGCATCCGCTGACGCAGCTGGCCCAGCCTTCCGCCACAGACATCTTCAGCTACCCGTTGGCGGGGCCGAGCTTACTGCCGGGCATGCGGCAAGCGCTGGAACAACTGCGGCCGGCCGCCAAACAACAAAAGACACCTTTGCTGGCGGTGCAATGTGACCTGGCCAGTATGCTGAAAGACGTGTTGCGTCATTGTGACGCGGTGTCGCTGATGCCCGGGTTTATGGTCGCTGCAGACCTGGCCGCCGGCTTGCTGGTCAGCGTGCCCGGCTTATCGTTAGGTCTGAAAGCGCGCTTTGGCTGTGCCTGGCTGCAGGCCAGAACAGTCTCCGCGGTGGCCGCCCGTTTTATGCAACTGCTGCAGGAGCACGACCAGCAGCTGTATGCGTTAAAACAAGCGGAATAAGACAGTATTCACTGCGGCCCTTTCGCATCTGTCATCACCCCGGTCCAACATCACGCCAGAGCTCTCAGTTGGCATATGCGGTACACGGCTAACACGAAGGTCCTGCTGTTCCAAGCCTTCCGTACCAAATTAAGTTGGCCGGTTTCATCCCGAAAACCCTCAGACTCCATCTGATCGCGCTGACATCCGGCAAGATAGTGTCAAACCAAGTGGATTTCTCGTCACGCCGTCCAGAGTTTTTTTCGGCTTCTGTTCGCTGTGAGCAACTTTTTTGGCGTCCACCGCGACTCACAGCTGACATTCCATCAATGACAGGATCCGACGATGCAGGGTTACGGCAAATTGTCCCACCACTTTTTCCAAACTTTGGCGCCCATTGGCGCCTGTTTGATGTTCATGGCATTGCTCTGCGGTCAGGCGCTTGCTGTCACGACTCCCGCCAATAGCATCAAACGTTATATGTTTTCTGCGCCTGATAAAGCTACGTTGCAACAGCAATTCACTCAGAGACAGATCCAGCTGAAGTCACCACAGTTGCTGCGCGACATGCCGGCCCGGCTGCAAACGGAAGGGACAGGCCGAAGTGGATTGCCCAGTCAGTTTGTGATTGAACAGGTGGGCGGTGAATTCCATGTGTACGCTCTGCGGTTGCGGCCACAACATCCGGTATCGCCTTTGCCTTATCGGACACAGGAAGTGGTATTTGATACAGCTGATCCGGCGGTGTCGCCAGTCGGGACCTTAAGTTATCCCTCTGGTGACGGTCCTTTTCCGGCACTGGTGCTGCTTGCCGGCAGTGGGCCTCATGATCGCGACGGCAATGTTTCGCTGCACAAAACTCAGGCTGTATTAGCGGATCAGCTGACGCGACAGGGTTTTGCTGTGCTCCGTTACGACAAACGTGGCGTAGGCCTGACCGGTGGCTCGTTACATCCGGGGTCAACCAGTGATGATTATGCGGCGGACGCTCTGGCAGCCGTGCAGTTTTTGCAGAAACAACCCAATGTCGATGCCAGGCGGATCGGTTTGATTGGCCATAGTGAAGGTGGCCTGATCGCGACTATGGTGGCGGCAAAAGCGCCAGACTCAGTGCAGTTTATCGCTTTGCTGGCGGCGCCAGGTCGCAACGGCGTTGACAGTCTGAGTCTGCAGGACGCGACAATCCGGCGTGCCGAGGCGATGCCAGAAGCGCTGGTACGAGCCAATCAGCAACAAGAACTGGCGTTGTTCAGGATCGCTGCCAGCGAGCTTGACCATCAGGCCGCACAGGCGGCTATGGCGAAGGCTACGGCGGCCTTACCGCAAGCACTGCGTACTCAGCTGGAAATACCGGCCGAAGGTATTCCGCCTGAAGCGCTGGAGCCGTTGTTAACCCCATGGCAGCGACGATATCTGGCGCTGGATCCTGCAGTTTATCTGCGTCAACTTCGCTGTCCGGTGTTAGTACTGCATGGCGATAAAGATATGCAGGTACCAGTGACTGCGCATGTGGCTGCGATCAAACAGGCCTTAGCAGCGAATAAACAAAGTCAATTTGTGATTGTGCCTGGACTGAACCATTTGCTGCAGCAGGCAAAAACCGGTCTTCCGACAGAGTATCTGCTGATTGATCAGACGATTGCTCCGGAGGCACTCAAAACGTTGTCTGGCTGGCTAAACCAAGTTGCAGTCAAGCCAGCAAGCCATCTCGATCAGGCCAGATAATCGCGGCGGCGGCGAAAGCGGTCCTGTGGCACTTTTTCCGGGCCGCACCAATAGGCTTCATCGGCCATCAGGGTGGCGATAGCGGTGGCATTGTTCGCGACCAACAACGGCTGGATCCGTTCGCGGCTCGATGGCGTGTAGTCGCCGCGATAACGCAAATCGACGACTAAATCCCGCACTTTGGCCGGTAGCGCAGCCCAGTCGGTCGCACCATAGCGCGTTACCAAATCCGGCT
>JAIXSW010000553.1 GCA_027484495.1 Gammaproteobacteria bacterium | reverse complement strand
GAAGATGACAGCGCGTTGCCAAACCGCCCCTATTCGCTCGACATCACCACGATGCAGCAACTGCAGCAGCATTTTAGCGGCGACAATTACAACGAAGACTTTGTCCAGCTGAAGCATTTACTGGCCAATATGGGGCTGGCAGTGCCGACTTTATATAAGCAATACAGTGAATTGACCGAACCCGGTGGCGTGCAGTTTTTGTCTTTTGGCGTCGACCCCGAATTCGCCGACTGTATCGACGGTTTGGTGCTGGTGGATATCAGTAAGATCAAAGCGGCAAAACGGGCAAGGTATCTGGGGGAAGGCTAACAGCAGCCTGTACCGACAACAGGTAGGGGCGGGTTTTACACCCGCCCGCATCCCAACAAATTAAATCTGTGGCTGCTTAATCTTCGAGCCAACCAGACCGTAATAGCAGATATAAACGTAGCAGAATACCGGTACGATAAAGCTCAGCTGCAAGCCGATAGTATCGGCCAACACCGCCTGTAACACTGGTACCAAGGCGCCACCGACGATAGCGGCACACAACACGCCACTGCCGTTACTGGTGAAACGACCCAAACCTGTTACCGCCAGACTGAAAATCGTCGGGAACATAATTGAGTTAAACAGACCCACCGCCAGCAAAGACCACATCGCTAGGGCTCCACTGCTGACGATAGCAACAATCACCAATGCGGCCGCGATCACCGCCGTAAATGCCAGAACTTTACCGGCAGAAATTTTTTGCATTACAGCAGCACCGATAAAACGGCCCACCATAGCACCGCCCCAGTAATAACTCAGGTAAGCAGCCGCCTGTGCTTCTGGCATGCCGGCAATATGCGGCTCGCCTAAGAAGTTCACCAGATAACTGCCAATCGATACTTCGCCACCGACATAGACAAAAATACCTAAAGCACCCAGCACCAGATGGCTGTGTTGCCAGGCTGAACCTGGATCGGCATTCACTTTTTCATCAACATGATGCTCGGACACGGTCGGCAGATTTAACTTGGCAAATATGGCGGCCAGCAAGAGTAAAGCGCCCGCAAGCATCAAATAAGGGATCTGTACCGCTTCCGCTTCCTGCAGTTTATGTTCGGCAGTACCGGCTGCTGCCGTCACCGCGCCCATAATCATCAGGCCACCAAACCATGGGGCAATGGTCGTCCCCAGTGAATTAAATGCTTGTGTCATCGACAAACGGCTGGAGGCCGTTTCGGCACGGCCCAGCGCCGTCACATACGGGTTTGCTGCCACTTGCAGGATCGTGATGCCGGCAGCCAGCACAAACAAAGCCCCCAGAAACAACGCATAGGTCTGCGTTGCTGCCGCCGGATAAAACAACACGCAGCCACTGGCCGCAATCAGCAGGCCGATGACAATACCCCGCTGATAACCGGCACGACGCACCAGCAAACCTGCCGGCAGCGACACGAGGAAATAAGCGCCAAAGAAACAGAACTGAATTAACGATGCCTGGGTGTAACTCAGGTCAAACACATTTTTCAGATGCGGGATCAAAATGTCATTCAGACAAGTGATAAAACCCCAGATAAAAAACAAAAACGTCAGGCTGGTCAGGGCAAAACCATGATTCTGCCCGCTGGCGTCGGTTTTATAAGCCTCGCCGGATGGTGTGGTTACTGACATACAAATTCTCTTGTTATGGAAGTGTCTATCCTGTGCGTGACTAAAGCGGCCAATGCGGTCTCTCCCCTCTGTCAGTCAGAACTGACGAAGCCCGCGGCCAGATTTAGCTATTTGTACTATACGCATCAATATCCGGCTTGCAAACACTTCAACCCTGCCATACGTATGTAAGTTTTCAACATTTCAGCAGTTTTATACCTTTTATCACGCCAACCTCAACGAAACAGCAAAGTTTGTTTTACATCAAACTTTGGCGCTGCAAAGCGGCTTGTAGCGGCAAAAGCTTGATCCAGCCCAAAGTTTTATCGCCACAGAAGCGCACAATGCCCGCAGTGAAACAAGACCTGTGTCTCTGAAGGAAAATAACATGAAAACCAAACTGAACTCCAAACTGAAACTGGCTGTACTGGGCCTTGCTGGTTTTACTGCTGCCGCTTCTGCCAATATTTCTGTCAACGTCGGCGCCATCACTGTGGCCCCAAATGACAGCAGCAGCTCATTAAACGTGGTGGAAAAAGTTGCCGGTTTACCAACAGGATCAACGGCAGTCTCAGTGGACAACAACACCCAACTGGGTCTGACCATCGATTATAAAATTGATAAAAACTGGACCGCTGAACTGATTGCGGCCACGCCATTCAGCCACGACATCGCGGTGAAAGGTTCAGCGATTGATGGTCTGGCGATTGGCAACACCAAACACCTGCCGCCAACTTTAGTCGCGCAGTACCATTTTGATTTGGGTAACAGCGACTTCGACCCATTCGTAGGCGTCGGTCTGAACTACACCAAATTCTTCGACGAATCAGCATCAGGTGCGTTAAAAACTACGCTGCAAGCGCTGAAAGTCACCACAGCTTCTGATGACGTTGACCTGAAGTTAAAAGCGAGCTGGGGCCTGGCGCTGCAAGCCGGTTTTAACTACAAACTGAGTGATAACTGGGGCGCCCACTTTGCCGTCAGCAAAATGGACATCGACACCACCGGTGAAGTGCGGGTTAATGACAAAGTGATCCAAAGCGTCGACGTACAAATCGACCCATGGGTCTACATGGTTGGCGTGCGCTGGAGCATGTAAAAGATTTGACCTGCGGCAAACGGGTCAAAACGCTGGCAGGCAGCCGGTGTAGCAGCACGGACGGTGCAAAATAAGGGGGAACAAAACAGCGGCTATGCCGCTGTTTTTATTTGTTGAGATTGGAATATCCGGATGAGGATTTGTGTCTGAGCAACAGTAACTAGCGCTCCGCGCTCCCCTGCTGTAACGCCGGTAACGTCAGCACCCGATCGGCTGAGGCAATAGTCTCCGGCCTGTGCGCGATAATGATTCGGGTAATTTGCAGCTGCTGTAAGGCGCTGCTGACGACCGCTTCAGTTGCCATATCCAGATGACTGGTGGCTTCATCCAAAAACAAAATCTTCGGTCGCCGGTACAACGCCCGCGCCAGCAGAATTCGCTGTTTCTGCCCACCAGACAACGCTGAGCCCATATCGCCAATCAGACTGTGGTAGCCCATCGGCATCCGGCTGATATCATCATGCACTGCCGCGAATTTGGCACACTGTTGCGCCCAATCATCATTGGGTTCATCAGCAAAAAAGGTAATATTGTCGCGAATTGAACCTGACAGCAGCTGATCATCCTGCATCACAGCGGCGATCTGATTGCGATAGCCAGGCTGACTGAGCTGAGTCAACGGCACACCGTCTACCCGTACCTCACCTTGTTGCGGGTTAAATAGCCCCAGCATCAGCTTTAATAATGTCGTTTTGCCACAGCCAGACGGCCCAACCACGGCAACAGATTCACCAGCCGCAACGTCCAGACTGACCTGCTGCAACACCAGCGTACCCGTGCTGCTATAAGCAAAACTCAGATTGTCGACGCTGATCTGGCCGCTTAACTCGATCTCGCGCTGCGCGACACCGCCTGGTTTGTCTTCGCGCGGTGTCGCGACAATATCTGCCAGCCGGGCGAAATGCAGATTCAGCATTTTCAGCGCCAGGCCTTTATCAATCAACCGCGACATCCGCTCCATAAACTGGCTTTTATAAGCAATAAAAGCAAACAACATCCCGGTACTGAAACCACCATTCAGTACCAGCAAAGCGCCAAAATAAATCACCAGTACATGCTCAATACCGGTCAATAACTTATTGATATGCTGAAAACTTAAATTGAACACACCGAGCTGGATGCCACGGTTCGCCGCAGCGACATATAAATGCTGCCAGCTGGCTTCGCGTTTGGCTTCGGCACTAAACAGTTTTAGCGTCTGCATTGCGCGCACCGTTTCAATCTGATGGCTTTGTACCTGCGCCTGCGCCACGATTTGCTGCTCAGATACTTTACGATACTGGTGATACATCAGCACTTGCACGACGCCGTAACACAATAGCGCGATCAGCACGATCAGCGACAACAACGGGCTATACCACAACAGCACCGCCAGGATAGCCACCGCCATCAGACCATCGATCACAGCTTCCATCACGCCGCTGGTCAGGAGTTCGCGCACTTGCTGCAGCGAGCCAAAACGCGACAACACGTCACCAATCTGGCGTTTTTCAAAATAACTCAGCGGCAAGCGGATTAAATGATGCAGCAGATTCGCCGCCATCTGAATATTCATCGCGCTGTTAAAATGCAACAGCACAAAGGCACGCAACACGGATGTGCTGATCTCAAACAGCAATAACAAGCCAAAGCCAAGCGCCAGCACCAGCAACAAACTGCGGTCGGCACTGAGCAGCACATCATCCACCACCAATTGCAGATAATAAGGCGCGACCAACGTAAACAGCTGCAGCAACAGCGACAGACTCAGGATCAGCGCTACTGAGCGCTTCAGCCCGCTGATCCCAGACAAGAAATCCCGCAAGCGCAGACCCGCATCGGCCGGTCTTTGGCTGAAATCCTGCGTCGGCAATAACTCGAGCGCAACCCCGGTAAAATGCTCTGATACTTCAGCAAGGCTTAGTGTACGCTCGCCACGCGCTGGATCATGGATCACCAGCTTGCCGCGGCGCACCGATTTCAACACGACAAAATGATTCATATCCCAGTGCAAAATCGCCGGCAACTGCAACTTGCCAAGCGCTGCTGGTTCCAGCTTCAGCGCGCGGCCACTCAGTGCCAGACGACTGGCAAATTCGACCAAGTCTTTCATGGTGCAACCAGCGATTGAGCTGCCAAATAAGGCACGTAATTGCTGGATATTTAAATGATGGCCATAAAATCCGGCGACCATGCCAAGGCAAGCGATACCGCACTCCGCCGCTTCGGACTGCAATAACACCGGTAGCCGTTGCGCGGGCCATAACTTCAGTT
>JAIXSW010000278.1 GCA_027484495.1 Gammaproteobacteria bacterium | reverse complement strand
TGCTGTGTCAGCAACCGGATGCTGAATTGTCTTACCACATCACATCGCTGACCGAACTGCAGGGGCCGCTTGGCTTAGCAAAACTGCAGCAAACGATGCAATTGCTGGCGGCACGGCATCAGGTGCTGCGCACCACACTGCACCAGCAACAGCGAAACGACTCTGACGAACTGTTCTGGCAACAGATTTTGCCGGCGGCTGATTTTAATCTGCAGTGTCAGGACTGGCGCAGCCAGGACAGCACAACGTTCCCCGCGGCACTGCGCGCTTTGCTCAAGCCGTTTGATCTGACCACGGCGCCGTTGGCCCGGGTCTGGCTGTTACAGCTGGCGCCGGATCACCATTTATTACTGACTGATTTTCATCATGCGATCAGTGACGGTTTTTCGCTATCGGTATTTGTCCGCGAGTTGTTGCAGCAGTATCAGGGGGAGACGCTGGCGCCGGTCAGTCAGCAATATGGCGACTATCTCGGCTGGGAGCAGCAATATCGCCGCTCTGAGCGTTATCAGCAGGATCTTGCTTATTGGCAGCAGCAACAACTGCCGCAGCGGCCACCGACAGAATTGCCGTTATGCCACAGCCGGCCGGCGCGGCAGTCGTTCAGCGGCGGGCGTTTATTCAGCGCGCTGAACCCGGCGCTGACGGCCGCATTAAAACAGACGGCGCGGCAACATCAGGTCAGCCTGTTTATGTTGTTGCTGGCCGGTTGCCAGTTATGGCTGTCACGGTTGTGCCGGCAGCCGGAAGTGCAGGTCGGGGTGCCGGCCGTCGTGCGGGGCAATGAAGCAGCCGAACATACCATGGGGATGTACACCAATACACTGGTACTGGCGCAGGATATTGACGAGCAGCAGACGTTGGCTGATTTGCTGCAGCAAGTGCGCAGTCGCTGTGTCGGCGCTTATCAGCATCAGGCATTGCCGTTTGAAGATCTGCTGACAAACAATCAGGGCCCGATGCAAACCACTGCGCGCAACCCATTGTTTGACGTGATGTTTGTTTATGAGAATGCCGAAGATCGCGTGTTGGATCTGCCGGGCTTACAAGTACGCGACCTGCCGTTTGATCCGGGCGTCAGCAGCTTTGATTTATGTCTGGAGCTGATTGAACAACAAGGACAAGTCGGGCTGAACCTGCATTATGCCTCGGCTTTGTTTGCCACCGACATCCTGCAACACTGGCTCGATGCCTTACTGGCGCTGTATCAGCAGATGGCAGCGCAGCCTCAGGCGCAGCTGTGCACACTCGGCTGGTTGTCGGCCGAGCAGCAACAGCTGTTAGCAAGCTTTCAGCAGCCAGCAGCCATCGACACAACAGCAGCATTGCCGCAGCACTGGCGTGACTGGCAAATCCAGCAGTGGGTGGAATATCAGGCGCAGCAGCAGCCGGATCAGATCGCACTGGTGTACCAGCAACAACAGATCAGCTATGCCACACTCGACCAGCAGGCTAATCAGCTGGCACATCTGTTAGTGGCGCAGGGCGTCACCGCGGGGCAACGGGTGGCCATTAGTCTCGCCCGCGGGCCCTTGCTGGCGGTAGCCTTTCTGGCGGTACTAAAAGCCGGCGCGGTGTTTGTGCCGGTCGACCCGGAGTACCCGGAGAGTCGGATCAGACATATTCTGACCGACAGTGCGGCAACCTTAATGCTGAGCGAAAGTACTGTCACTGTGGCACTGCCGCCGGCCTGTCAGCGGCTGGATCTGGATCTGCTGGATCTTTCTGCAGCAGACGCCGCCGCGATACCGCCACCGCCGTGCAGCGGTGATTTACAGCAGCTGATGTATCTGGTGTATACCTCGGGCACGACCGGTCTGCCAAAAGGGGCTCAGTTGCAGCACCTCGGCGTCAACCGCTTATTGTGGCAACAAATTCCAACGCTGGGCCTTGGCCCGGGCAGTCGGGTGTTGCAATTCGCTTCTTTTAGTTTTGATGCCGGTCTCGTCGAATTTTTCTGGGCGCTGTGCAGTGGCGCCACTTTATACCTGTATCCGCCAGCAGTGATCCGTGATCCGGTGGCACTGGATCAGGCGGTAGCCCGTGACGAGCTGACCCATGCACTGTTAACACCAGCCTTGTTGCCCTATCTGAACGTCGAAGCCTGGCGCACGGTGCAGACACTGATCCTGGGTGGTGAAGCCTGTCCGGATGCGCTGGCCCGGCGCTGGGCGCATGGCCGGCGGTTGCTGAACAGCTATGGCCCGACTGAAACTTCGATTTATTGCACTCAGGGCCAGTTACAACCTGATTTTCCACGAATGCAGATGGGCGGCAGTGTCGCCGAAGCGCGGCTTTATGTGGTGGACTCAATGTTGCAGCCGGTGCCGCCGGGCGTGCCGGGCGAGCTGTTGATTGGCGGGCCGGGGGTTGGTGCCGGTTACTGGCAGCGGCCAGAGCTTAACCGTGAAAAATTTATCAATAATCCATTTGCCGACGGCCAGCTGTATCGCACCGGCGATTTAGTGCGCTGGTTACCGGAAGGTCAGTTGCAATATCTTGGCCGCATCGACCTGCAGGTAAAGCTGCGTGGTTTTCGTATTGAACTGGCGGAAATTGAGGCGGTGTTGCTGGCACAGCCGCAGGTGCGTGAGGCGGTGGTGCGGGTCAATGGCAGTGGTGCCGCAGCTGAGCTGATTGCTTATCTGGCTGCACCGGCAACAGTGCGTGAGCCGGTGCGTCAGGCGCTACGCGCCGCATTGCCGGATTATATGGTGCCGGCAGCTTTGGTGTTACTCGATAAAATGCCACTGACCGCCAACGGCAAACTGGATAAACAGGCGCTGCCGCAACCAGAGGACACCGATTATCAGCGCACGCAATTTATTGCGCCGCTGGGCGCGACCGAACAGACGCTGGCCGGATTTTGGCAGGAACTGCTGCAGGTCAGCCAGGTTGGCCGGCAGGATAATTTCTACGCGCTGGGTGGCCACAGCTTATTGGCAGCACGCTTGCTGGCGCAGATCCGCCAGCACTGGCCGGTACCGGTTGGCCTGGCCGACATTGTCGGAAGTAGCGATTTAGCCGATATGGCGCAGCGGATCGATGCGGCAGGTCAGGCCGATGCCAGCCAGTTCACTGCAGGACCATCAGGCGCTGTGCTGGGCTTACCACCGCTGTGTGCACTACCGGCGCAGCAACGTTACCCGCTGTCGGCATCACAGCAGCGGCTATGGTTTGTTGAACGCTGGTCGGCGGGCCAGAGCATGTACCATGTACCGCTGGTCTGGCAGGTCGATGGGCCCTTTGAGCCGCAGCGCGCCGACAAGGCCTTGCTGCAATTATTAGCCCGCCATCAGCCGTTGCATTTTGGTCTGTATGAAGATGATGCCGGCCAGCTTTGGCAGCAGCCATTGCCATTGCCTGCAACCTTGTTGCAATGCAGCACTGTGCAAGGGTTGACCGGGACTGAAGTGCAGCAACGGGTGGCCGCTTTATTAGCACAGCCGTTTGACCTCGCGACGGATCTGAAATTACGCGCCTGGTATCTGCAAATCGATGCAGAACGTGGGCTATTGGTGCTAAATCTCCACCACATCGCCACTGATGGCTGGTCGATGGCGGTGCTCGCCACTGAATTTGCCACTGTGTATCAGGCTCTGGCCGATGCCACGGACACTGCCGAACCGCTGTTGGCGGCGTTGCCGCTGCAATATACCGACTATGTGTTGTGGCAACAGCGCGCAGAAGTGCAACAGCATTGGCAGCAGCAGCTGAGTTTCTGGCAACAGACGCTGGCCGGTGCGCCGCCTGTGCATCAGTTGCCACTCGATTTTAACCGGCCGGAACAACAAAGTCAGCACGGCGGCTGGTTAGCCTTTCAGCTGGAGGCGGCGCAGGGTCAGGCTTTAGTGCAGCTGGCCCGGCGACAGCAGGTCAGTTTATTTACGCTGCTGCTAAGCGCCTTTTATCTATTACTGGAAAAATACAGTCAGAGCCGCGACCTCGTCATCGGCACGCCGGTGGCCAACCGGGCTCAGCCCGAGCTTGGCAATCTGGCCGGCTTTTTTGTCAATACGCTGGTGCTGCGCCAGCAGCTTGATCCGGCCTGGTCCGTCAGTACCTTATTGCAACAGGTACAGCAACAGGTGGCGCTGGCGCAGCAACATCAGGAATATCCGTTTGAAAAACTGGTTGAAGCGCTGCAGCCAATGCGCCAAAGCCAGTATTCACCGCTGTTCCAGATCATGTTCAGCATGGACCCGCCGGGGCTGGCGGATATGCAGCTCGGCGCTTTGCAACTGCGGAAGGCGGCAGGCAGCGAGCAACAGGCCCGTTTTGAACTGACACTGGAAGTGAGTACCGAAAGCAGCGCTTTTGCCTTTGCGTTTGAATACAACAGCGATTTGTTCAGTGCGGCCACCATCGAGCGGCTGGCTGACAGCTATCAGGCGCTGTTGCAGCAAATGTTACAACCAGCGATGGGCGTTCTTGCCAGTACGCCATGGACAACGCTGGATGCGGTCAGTCCGAGCCAACGTGCGCTGCTGCTGACAGGCCGTGGTCAGATCGCAGCTGATGTCGCCACGCTGGACGCGACACCAGCGCCTGCGCCAGCGCATAACACTGTGTTGGCCCGGCTGGCATGGCTGGCAAAGCATCAGCCCGATCAAGCCGCCTTAGCCCAGGGCAACGCATGCCTGAGTTATCAACAGTTGTGGCAGCACAGCCAGATTGTGGCCGCAGCACTTCAGCGTGACGGCATTGGTGCTGGCGCTGTGGTGGCATTGTGTCTGCAGCGTTCGGTGCCCTTGCTGGTCACTGTGCTGGCGTTGCAGCGGCTCGGCGCCATCTATTTGCCGCTCGATCCGGCGTATCCGGATGCGCGCTTGCAGCAAATTGTTGATGATGCCGGGCCGGCATTGATCCTGACGGAGCCGGAGCAGGTCACGCGGTTTAGTGCGGGCGCGCCCGTTGTGGGAAAAGTATTGCAGCAATGCTGGCAACAGTGGTTCAGCCCGGCGCAGGTCGCAGAATTGGCTGCAGCGCCGCTGCCTGAACCGGCGCCGGACGCGGATGTTTATCTGATTTATACCTCAGGTTCCACCGGCACGCCCAAAGGGGTGCTGGTGGCACAGCCGCAGTTATTACATCTGGTGCAGGCGATGCAGCAGGCTTATCAGCTGCAGCCGCAGGACCGGGTCTTGCAGTTCAGCAGTATCAATTTTGATATTTCGATCGAAGAAATTCTTGCCAGCTGGTACAGCGGCGCCTGTCTGGTGCTGCGTGAGGCCGACTGGCTGGACAGCCCAGCGCGGTTCTGGCAGCAAGTGCAAGACCAGCAGCTCAGCGTGCTGAATCTGCCGACCGCATTCTGGAGCGAACTGACCAGTGTGTTGCCTGATCAGTTTGACCCGGCGCTGCGACTGGT
>JAIXSW010000108.1 GCA_027484495.1 Gammaproteobacteria bacterium | reverse complement strand
TTAAAGAAGTCTTCCAAAAGCACTGGGGCCAGCTGCTGCCAGAGCTGGCCGGTCTGCTGGAAATAACCGTGTGGTTGTTTGGCAAACTGTTGTTGCTGCTGAAATGCCGCTGACAGATCATCTTTACTGCGTAAACTGCCGTCGGCGTAGACTTCAGCCTGATGCTCTGCTGCAAATTGTTGTTGCTGAAAAAAACGCGTTACGACCTGATTCGCACTGATCGCCTTTTTTTCTTTTTGCCAGAACTCGTTATCCAGCTGTCTGGCATAGCGGGTGGTGGTTTGCTCCAGTTCAGCATGTTCCTGGCTAATCAACACATCTTGTTGCAATGCCAACATGGCAAACGCAATCACAGTGCTGGCCAGCACTGTCAATAAAAACACCAGTGCAGAAAATTTAATGCTGAGAGAATTGAGCCCAGTCGTCTTGTAGATGGATTCCTTCACGGGTTACGCCTGCTCGTTGAAAGTCCGATCACTGGACGTTGCGATAGCCTGATGGTAAAACACTATGAGACCAATTGTGTCCAAGTGCTGAAAACCATTAGCATTATTGCATGCAAATCCGACAAATGAGAATCGAACGATGAAAAAACTCCTATGCACGGCCCTGTTTGCCACGCTGGCTTCTGCTAACGTATCTGCCGCAACCGCTTTTACCGACGCAAAAGACGCGGTGGATTACCGCCAGTCAGCATTTACCATGATCCGTCATAACACCGGTGACATTGGTGAAATGCTGCAAGGTAAAGTTCCTTTTGATGCCAAGCGTGTTCAGCAACGTGCTGACGCATTGGCCGCGTTAGCACCACTGCCATGGCCTGCTTTCAGTACACCAGGCACTGAAACCGGTGGTGGCGACGCCAAAGCTGAGATCTGGGCTGATTTTAAAGACTTCACCGCTAAAGCGGACAAGTTCCAGCTGGATACAAAAGCGTTGCAAACTGCAGCCCAAAGTGGCGATCAGGCCAAAATCAAAGCGGCCTTCGCCACTTTCCGCGGCAACTGCAAAGCTTGTCACGACAAATATAAAGCCGACTAATCCGTCAGCTTTATTTCAGTTGAAATTGCACCTGCATTTCAGCTGTACTTTTTGTACATAGAAAAACGGAGCTGCTGCTCCGTTTTTTTATGGCTTTAAAGCGCTTGAATACTTTGCAGATCTGCCAAAAATTGTGGCCAGACGGCACTGCCCTGCCAGCCCATCAAACCGCAAAACAAAATCAACACCAGCAACAAGTACTTCAAGCTCCCCAGCAAGCGTGGTGCAACGGTTTGCTCTGGAAGCGCCTTACGGCCATGCCACATGGCACCAATCACTTTATCTCCGCGTAATTGATGCCACAGCGCCGCCAAGACATGGATGGCAACTAATCCCAGCAATAAGTTAAAGCCAAGTTCGTGCCAGCTGCCGGCCAGACCGCTTAGCCAGTCCGGTACCAGGCTATACAGCGGTCCCTCTGTCATCACTTCGTCCGTCGTCATCAGGCCTGAGGTAAACTGCAAAGCGACCAGCAGCATTAAAGCCACGATCATCAATGCAGAAAGCGGATTATGGCCTGCTACCGGCGTTTTGTTCGCCAGATAGTGCCGCAGTTGATTCAGCGACGGCACGAAATGCCGAAACCGGGCGGTCTCACTGCCAACCAGGCCCCAAATCAGCCGGGCCCCTAATAATGACGCCAGCGTATAAGCCAACAACTGATGCAGTCCATACCATTCCTGTTCCGCGCTGTACCAGAGACCGGCTAATAAAACGACCTGGAACCAATGAAATAGCCGCACAGCTAAGTCAAAAATCTGTACGGGGGTAGATTGAATTTGTTGCATATAACACCTGATCTTCTGTGATAATCTGAGTTCTTCAAGTCAAAAACGAGCGCATCTGCATGAAAATTATAAAAAATATGTTAGCAGTGTTAGTGCTGTTGCTGGCGATCGCTGCCGCAGCAGGTTATTGGATGGTGCATCAAAGTCTGCCTGTATATCAAGGGCAACTGACCGCAGCTGTTGAGCAACAGGTCGTTTCTGGCCGGGATGCGCAGGGCTATTTGAGTATCCGCGCACAAAGCCGGGGCGATGCCGCTTTTGCACTCGGCTTTGCGCACGCGCAGGAACGCTATTTCCAGATGGATTTGCTGCGGCGCAACTCGGCTGGCGAACTGGCAGAGCTATTTGGTACTGCCGCACTCGATTTTGACAAAAAACAGCGGATGCATCGGTTTCGCGACCGCGCAGACGGCATTCTGCAGCAATTGCCGAAAGTTCAGCGCGAGATGTTGGACCGATATGCCGCTGGCGCGAACGCGGGCTTACAACAATTAGGTCTGCCACCGTTTGAGTATTTATTGTTGACGCAACAACCGCGGCCCTGGCAGCCAGCGGACTCTCTGTTGGTTATTTACAGCATGTTCCTGGATTTACAGGGCGCCCTCGGAAAAGACGAACTGGCGCAAGGCGCACTGAAAGCGGCTGTGCCGCTGGAATGGTACCAGTTCCTGACCCAACACAGCAGCGACTGGCAGGCCGCAATGGACGGATCTGAAGCCAAAGCGCTGCCACTGCCACAAAGCCCGTTACCCGCCCTGTTAAAAGCTATTCCGGCGCAGGCGTGCCGCGACTGTGGCCTGACCGACAGCCGCGATATCGGCTCCAATAACTTTGCCGTCGCGGCCAATGCCAGCAAAGATGGCCGCGCCATTCTCGCCGACGACATGCACTTAGGCATCCGCGTACCGGGCACCTGGTACAAAGCGCAAATGAGCTGGACTGAGGGCGACACCCAACACAGCATTGCCGGCGTGACTTTACCCGGCACGCCCGCTGTCGTCGCCGGCAGTAACGGTCATATCGCCTGGGGTTTCACCAACAGTACCGCAGACTGGCACGACGTCATTGCCTTGAAGATGGACGACAGTGGCCAAAAATATCAGACGCCGGCCGGTTTACAGGAATTCAGCTACAACAACGAAGTGATCAAGGTCAAAGGCGAAGCCGACGTGGTGTTACTGATTAAGGAAACCCAGTGGGGCCCGGTGATGCCGGCGCCATTTGATCAATTTGCGCTGCGCTGGGTTGGCTATGACCGCGAAAGTCTGAACCTGAATCTGCTGGCGCTGGAACAGGCGACCAGCAGTACTGAAGCATTGGCGCTGGCGCCTTCTATCGGTATTCCGGCGCAAAACCTGCTGGTCGCAGATGCAAAAGGACAGATCGGCTGGACCATCATCGGCGCTATCCCTGCCCGTCAACTGCAGGACTGGGACACGCCACAGGATTGGAGTGAAGGCAAAAACTACTGGTCAGGTTATTTGACAGCCAAAGACTATCCACAAATCTATGCGCCAAAAGATGGCCGGCTCTGGACCGCCAATGCCCGCTCTGTCGGCGGCGAAGCTTTAGCGTTGTTGGGAGATGGTGGTTATGACCTCGGTGCGCGCGGCAAACAAATCCGCGACCGGCTGTTTGCTCTGCCGCAGCATGACGAAAAATCTCTGCACGATATTCAGCTCGACCATGAAGCTCTATTCCTCAAACGCTGGCAATCTCTGCTACTTGAGGTGTTAACGCCAGAATTTGTGGCCGCGCATCAGCTGAGCCAATATCGTCAGTGGATTGAAACCGACAGCAAGGCCGCCAGCCGTGATGCCATCGGCTATAGCCTGCTGCGCGCCTTTCGCGATAAAACGCTGGAACTGATGTTTGCCCCACTGGCTGGTCATCTGGAAGCACAGCAACTGCGCCTGCGCGATTTAAAAATGGTACCGGAGACGCCAGCCTGGGCCATGCTGCAGGCAAGACGTGACGATACTTTGCCGGGCAGCTTCCAAAGCTGGGATGCGTTGCTGCAACAAGCGGTACTGGATTCAGTCGCACAGTTAAAAGCACAAACACAAGGCGACCTCAGTACAGCACGCTGGGGAACACTCAACAGCGCCGAAATTCAGCATCCACTGACCCAAGCACTGCCATTTCTCGGGCGCTGGCTGAATATGCCTGCCGATCCGCTGGCAGGCGATCGTCATATGCCGCGGGTTCAGCTGAAAGTGCATGGCCAGAGTGAACGCATGGTGGTGTCACCAGGCCATGAAGCAGATGGCATTCTGGTGATCCCGGCCGGCCAGTCCGGTCATCCAATGTCGGAGTTTTATGCCGCTGACCATGCGTATTGGCTCAGTGAAAAACCACTGGGCTTTTTGCCACAGGCGGAAAAATATTCACTGCAATTGCTGCCGCAGCGTTGACTTTAGCCATCCAGACGGAATAAGGTATCGACTATGCAAAAAATTCTGACCACTCGCTTCTTTTTTAGCTTTACCACCCAATCCGGGAGGTAACTGGCTGCGCGTGTGTCAAACCAGTTTAAAACCTCCCAATCCGGGAGGTTTTTTCGTTTCAGGGGATAGGAAAAATGGCAATCGAACTTGATCAGATCCGTCACGATATCAGTGACACCGACCAGCAGCTGCTGGGGCTACTGGCAAAACGCCGCGCGCTGGCGCTCGCTGTGGCTGAAGCTAAACTGGCGCAAAACAAGCCGATCCGTGACCAAAAACGCGAAGAAGAGCTGCTGTTATCGCTGATCGGTAAAGGCAAAGACTTAGGCCTCGACGCGCAATACGTCACCCGGCTCTACCACGTGATTATTGAAGATTCAGTACTGCAGCAACAAGCCAAAGTCCAGGGCCAGCTTAATGGCGAAAACGGACCGGTGTGCCGTGTCGCATTTCTCGGTCGCCAGGGCTCTTACAGCTACTGGGCAACCCAAAAGTACTTCACGCGCCGGGCAGAAAAACTGATTGAAATTGGCTGCGACAGCTTTAACGAAATCGTGCAGGCGGTGGAAACCGGCCATGCTGACTACGCCGTGTTACCGATTGAAAACACCTCCAGCGGCAGTATCAACGAGGTGTTTGACTTACTTCAGCACACCCGCCTGTCGATTGTCGGCGAGCTGACCCACCCGATTAAACACTGTCTGCTGGGTTTGCCTGGAACTGATTTAAGCAAAATCAAACAGATCTGTGCCCATCCGCAGGTCATTGCCCAGTGCAGCCAATACTTACAAACACTGAGCAGTATCAAAATTGAATATTGTGACGCCTCCAGCGATGCCTTTAACCGCGTGCGCCAGGCACAGGATCTGTCCGTGGTCGCCATCGGCGGCGAAGAAGGCGGCAAACTTTATGGCCTCGAAGTGTTAGGCCGGGATTTGGCCAATCAAAAAGACAATGTCAGCCGTTTTATTGTGGTCGCCCGGAAGCCAATCAATGTGGCGAAAGCGATCCCAGCCAAAACTACTTTTATCATGTATACCGGTCAGCAGCCAGGCGCGCTGGTCGACGCGCTGACCGTGCTGAAACAACACGGGATCAGTATGGGCAAACTGGAATCGCGGCCTATTCCGGGCAATCCATGGGAAGAGATGTTTTATGTTGACGTGTTCGCCAATCTGGATGACTACGCGATGAAACGGGCGCTTGATGAACTCAATCGCATCACCCGCTTTGTCAAAGTACTGGGCTGTTATCCGAGCGAAGATGTAGCACCCACAGTCGTCACTTCAGCCTGACAGCAGTCAGCGACCGGCCTGATTGAGGGCCGGTCGCGTTAATTCACAACTGGATCTGCTGTGCCATCTGGGCGATCTCAGTCTTGAGCCCTCTCTCCCGCATTTTCTCCGCTAAAGCGTCCTGCGCTTGTGGTTCACCATGCACCAGATAAAATTGCGGCTGACCCCCAATGTGTTGAGCCCAGGCCAGTAACTGACTTTGTCCGGCATGGGCCGAGAAGCCTCCGATGGTATGGATAGCCGCACGCACCACTATTGGCTGCCCCAGAATTTTGACGCGGGTTTCACCGTCAATCAACCGGCGCCCCAGCGTGCCTTTCGCCTGAAAACCGACAAAAATCAGATGGTTGACGTTCTTCCACAGATTGTGTTTGAAGTGGTGCAGAATACGGCCACCGTTACACATACCACTGCCGGCAATGATAATGGCTCCCTGATTGATCCGGTTCAGCGCCATCGACTCTTCTACATCTTTGGTCAGATGCAGGATCGGCAAAAAGGATTTCAGATCTTTTGCGCCATAACGGGCAAACAGCTGGGTGTCTTTGTGATCAAACTCTTTGATTAGCTTGTCGTAGATCTGGGTGATTTCTATCGCCATTGGGCTGTCGAGCACTACCATGCGCTGTTTCAGCCGGCCCTGATGATACAACAGCCCCAAGTAATACAGAATTTCCTGCGAACGCCCAAGTGCAAAAGCCGGGATAAACACATTGCCGCCGCCCTTATATGCGGCATCCAGCGCTGCGGCAAATTCTTCCAGCGTGTTATCCAGACATTGATGGTCACGATCGCCGTAGGTGCTTTCCATCAGCACCACATCGGCGCTTTTAATCATCGCGGGATCATGCATCAACACCGTGGCCGGATTGCCGAGATCACCGGAAAACACCAGATGACGCATCGCTTTGTGGCCTTTAATCCAGAGCTCGACAATCGCCGATCCCAGAATATGGCCGGCATCGTGCAAGCGTAGCGTCAGACCTTCCAGCACATCGATATCCTGCTGATAAGGCAAAGGTTCCAGACATTCCGTTACGGCGATTACATCTTTGAGGCTCATCAGCGGGTCCTGCTCAGGTTTACCCTGACGAGCCCGTTGTTTGTTCTGCCACTCCAGATCTTTGCTATAGAGCTGAAACGCATCTTTTAACAAAATCGGCAGCAGACCCGCCGTGCCTTCGCTACAGAAGATCTTGCCCTGAAAACCACGGGCAGCCAACAAAGTGAGCAAACCGCTATGGTCAATATGTGCATGCGACAAAATCACCGCATCAATGTCTTTGGGTCTGAACTGAAAACGAAACTTTTGTAAATCTGTGACCTGATCACCGCCCTGCACCATGCCACAGTCGAGCAGCACATTTTTGCCATTCCATTGCAGCAAATAACAGGACCCAGTGACCTGACGGGCCGCACCTAAAAACGTTAATCGGGCATCGAGTGGCATGACAGCTTCCTTCTGAGTTGACGCTTTGAACTTACACCAAAAACGGGCGGGACATGTTAGGCTGGATCAAACAATAGGTTTGTGACACTTCATTCGGGCCCGGATAGGCAAACAGGCAGGACTCTCTTATGACAACAAAGAATCCATTGGATGAACGCCACCTGGGTTCGGCAAGTGAAGCGCTGACGCAGGCGCTGGAACTACAAGATCATCCATCTTACCGTCTGTCATTTGCCGACAGCGAATTCCTGATGCAGGACGAACTGCGACCGGTCCGGTTGCAGCTGGAATATCTGAAACCACAGTTGGTGTTGGAGCAACATAATGTCAAGGCAACAGTAGTGGTGTTCGGCAGTGCCCGCTTTCTGTCGCCGGAACAAGCCGCATTACAGTTGGCTGCGGCGCAGCAACACTGCACTCTGGCACCCGACGACAGCAACAATGAACAGCTGGTGCAGCAAGCCAAACGACAAGTCCGCAATAGCCGTTATTATGTTGAAGCACAGCGATTTGCCGAGTTAGTGACACGGCACAGCCAGCAATGTCCGAAATCAGCATTGATGATTATCAGCGGTGGCGGTCCCGGCGTGATGGAAGCTGCCAATCGCGGCGCTTATCAGGCCGGTGGCAAGAGTATTGGCCTGAACATCGTGTTGCCGCACGAACAAAGACCGAACCCTTATATCACGCCGGAATTCTGTTTTCAGTTTCACTATTTTGCCATCCGGAAAATGCACTTTCTGCAACGCGCCCGCGCTTTAGTCGCCTTTCCTGGCGGCTTTGGTACCCTCGATGAGTTGTTTGAGACCCTGACATTGCTGCAAACCGGCAAAGCCAGCCAAGTACCGGTGGTGCTGTTTGACGAGCAGTTCTGGCGCAAATTGATTAACTTTGAGCTGTTGGTCGAAGAAGGCCTGATTAGTCCGCAGGACTTGGCATTAATCCGTTTTGTCGACACGGCTGAAGCGGCCTGGCAGATCATTTGTGAGAACTATCAGCTGCCCCGCGCTTGACTGCGTATTTTTTAATCACTTAACACGGCAGCATTCAATTTTCTGTCATCTCTGGCCGATAGACTGCGCGGCATCAGGACATCACCTGACCGTAGTTTGCAGTGGAGCGGAGACGTACAGATGTATGATAAACGGATGTTAAAGCTGTTATTGTGTGAACGCCTGGCGCTGGCGCAGGTCCCTTTCAGCCGGCATGGCAATCAAATCCGCACGGCGCGGGCTTTAGTCGAGTTTCAGGAACATTCGCTGGTACTGGTCAAAACCGGCAAAGCTGAGCGTCATCTGCCTTATCACAAAGTGCGCCTCAGCCAGTTATTGCTGAATCTGCAGCCGCAAGGCGAATTCAGCGCCTGAGCAGGAAACCGTCCCTCTGTGGGCATGAACAATTGCCCGGAGCAATGTTTAACAACGCTAAGCGTTGGCCTGAAAGGTGAGCGCCATGAATGGCCCGAATCACCGAAAAGCTCTGGGTACCACGTACCTGCATTTTCTCTGGCCATTTGCAGAACAAATGGCGTTCATCAGGCGCAACGCCAAACTGTTGGCGTTTCGAAAGCCCTGATTCACTGTACCGTACTTCCTGTACATAAAAAAAGGCAGCCAATCTCTGGCTGCCAACTGTCGATTCACCCGACCACGTAAAACTCTTTTCAGCAATTGCCGGCAACCTGTCTACAGTTACCGGCCGGTTACAAATCAGCGCCCCTCAGAACTGATTCATGGTGTTATCTTTACCGGCAGCTTTTAACGCAGCTTCCCCGGCAAAGTATTCTTTGTGGTCATCGCCGATATCCGACCCTGACATATTTTGGTGTTTTACGCAGGCGATACCCTGACGGATCTCCTGACGCTGTACGCCTTTAACATACCCCAGCATACCCGCAGCCCCAAAATACTCTTTGGCCAGATTGTCGGTCGACAGAGCCGCAGTGTGATAGGTCGGCAACGTAATCAAGTGATGGAAGATACCGGCACGTTTGGCACCATCGGCCTGGAAGGTTCTGATCCGTTCGTCTGCTTCCTGAGCCAGTGCTGTGGTGTCGTAATCGACACTCATCAGCTTGGCGCGGTCATAAGCAGCAACATCTTTGCCCTCCGCCGCCCAGGCATCAAATACCTGCTGACGGAAATTCAGTGTCCAGTTAAACGACGGGCTATTGTTGTAAACCAGCTTGGCATTCGGTACGACGGCCCGGATCCGGTCAACCATCTCGGCGATTTGGCCAACGTGTGGTTTTTCCGTTTCAATCCATAGTAAGTCTGCGCCATGCTGCAACGAGGTAATACAGTCCAGTACTACGCGATCAACCCCTGAGCCAGCTTTGAACTGAAACAGGCCGCTGGCCAACCGTTTTGGTTTCAGTAGCTTGCCATTGGCTTTTACTACAACATCACCATTTTGAATGTCAGCTGCGCTCTGGATGTATTCACCGTCTAAAAAGCTGTTATACAAGTCGCCCAAATCACCCGGCTCGTTGGTTACCGCAATTTGCTTGGTCAAACCGGCACCCAATGAATCCGTGCGTGCCACGATAATTCCGTTTTCGATGCCAAGTTCCAGGAACGCGTAACGAACGGCGTTAATCTTCGCGAGAAAATCAGCATGAGGCACAGTGACTTTACCGTCCTGGTGACCACATTGTTTTTCATCCGACACCTGGTTTTCAATCTGAATGGCGCAGGCGCCAGCTTCGATCATTTTCTTCGCCAGCAAGTAGGTTGCTTCGGCATTACCAAAACCAGCGTCAATGTCCGCGATGATCGGCACAACATGCGTTTCAAAGTTATCGATCTTTGCCAGGATCTCCGTGACTTTGCTTTGCTGGTCTGCCGCACGGGCGGCATCCAGTTCACGGAATAGACCGCCTAATTCACGGGCATCTGCTTGTTTTAAAAAGGTATACAGCTCTTCAATCAGCGCTGGTACCGCAGTTTTTTCATGCATCGACTGATCAGGCTGTGGCCCGAACTCAGACCGCAAAGCGGCAATCATCCAACCCGACAGGTACAGATAGCGTTTTTTCGTACTGCCAAAATGTTTCTTGATAGCTATCAGTTTCTGCTGACCAATAAAGCCATGCCAGCAACCCAATGATTGGGTGTAGCTTGCGCTGTCGGCATCGTATTCGGCCATGTCACGGCGCATGATATCTGCGGTGTACTGAGCGATATCCAGTCCGCTGTTAAATCTGTTCTGCAGTTGCATCCGTGTCGCATATTCAGCGCTGATTGCATTCCAGGCGCTGCCATTGGCTTTGACACTTTGTTCCAGTTGCTGGACTTTCTGTAAGTAGGCTGACATCACTGCATCCTCATCGGGTTCGGGCTGTTGGGTTCGTTCCTTATACAGCTGTGCAGAACTTCTTGTGCCCTGCGCTGTTGCGTTTCACTATAGGTTTCAATAAAGCGATTCATCCAGTTGATTTTTCTGATGCTCATCATTCATTATATGAATATTCAAACGACAGCATCTGCGGTCACAACAACCATTTCTCGGGGGATTTGATGAATATCAGCAAAATCGACTTAAACCTGCTGGTCTACCTGGATATGTTGCTCAGGGAGAAAAATGTCACCCGGGCCGCCAATCAGCTCAACATCACCCAACCGGCGATGAGCAATGGCCTGAAGCGTCTGCGCGACTTGCTGAATGACCCGATCCTGGTGCGCACCTCAGACGGCATGGTGCCAACAGAGCGTGCCAAAGAGCTGGCGCCTGTCGTGCGCGGTGTATTGCTGACTCTCGAGGAAACCCTGCAGCCCAACAAAGAATTTGAGCCTGTGCACAGCCATCGGGTATTTCGTATTATGGCCAGCGATTATGCGGCTTCAACGCTGATCCCGGCCCTGCTGAAGCGTTTGCGGGCACAAGCGCCAGGTACTTCGCTCGATATCATGACGCCGTCTGATGTGACCTTTCATGATGTGGAAAACGGTAAAGTGGATATGGCGATTAACCGCTTTGACCAACTACCGCAGTCATTCCACCAAAAAACTATCTGGAAAGATGCATTTGCCTGCCTGGTACACAAGCAAAACCCGATTTTGCAGAACTTCAATTTAGATACCTATCTGAAAGGACAGCATATTTGGGTCAGTAAAACCGGTTTTGGTGTTGGGGTTGGTATGGATCCCGCGGATGTACAGAAACTGGGTTGGGTGGACGAAGCATTAGCGAAATTTGGTAAACAGCGCAACATCAGCGTATTTACCCGCAACTATCATGTAGCTATGCACCTTGCTGTCGAGACAGATTTAATCGCAACCTTGCCGTACCGTGCCGCGATGCTGTACCGCAACGATACCAGCATGCAGGTGCTGGACCCGCCATTCCCTATTCCGTCGATTGAACTGAAAATGATTTGGAGCCCATTGTTGCATCAGGATGCCAGCCATATCTGGTTGCGCCGGCTCATTGTCGAAATTGCGGAAGAATTGAGTTAGAACAGAAGTAAACACAAAGCTTCTGTCACCGGATCTTTGTGCTGACGTCATATCGCGAATAAAAAAAGAGGGGCGGTTGGGATGCCCCTCTTTGCTTCGGGTTACACTAAAAGCTCATACGCTGGCAGGGTTAGGAAGTCCACCAACTCATCAGCTGTGGTGATACTTAGCAATAAAGCCGCGGCTTTGTCAAAGGATTGTTGTTGCCACTGTTCAATACCAACTTCAGCCCGCACCACTTCACACTCTTCTGCTAGCATCGATGTAAATAAGGCTTTGGTAATTAACTGCCCGTTTGACAATGACTTACCATGCTTTATCCATTGCCAGATCGAGGTGCGGCAGATTTCTGCTGTAGCCGCGTCCTCCATCAGCCCATAAATCGGCACACAACCTTTGCCACTGATCCAGGCGGCAATATATTGCAGTGCCACCCGAATATTAATCCGCATCCCGGCTTCCGTGCGCTCCCCCTCACTGGGTTGCAGCAAGTCCGCGGCCGTAATCGGGGCATCCTGATCGCGCAAAACATGGAGCTGATTCGACTTGTCTCCAAGCTTGGCATCGAATACTGCATTGGCTGTTGCCGCCAGACCCGGATGTGCCACCCAGGTGCCGTCATGACCATTATTCGCTTCCAGTGATTTATCTGCCGTCACTTTTTGCAGAATAGCTGTATTAGCAGCCGGATCTTTGGCGGGGATAAATGCCGCCATCCCGCCCATTGCCAACGCGCCACGCTGATGGCAGGTTTTAATCAATAATCTGGAGTAAGCGCTTAAAAACGGCTGATTCATCGTTACAACTTGCCGATCTGGCAACACACGGTCAGGATGATTTTTTAAAGTCTTGATATAGCTAAAGATATAATCCCAACGCCCACAATTCAGTGCCACTATGTGATCTTTCAGACTATACAAAATCTCATCCATTTCAAACACGGCCGGCAAGGTTTCGATCAGCACAGTGGCGCGAATAAAGCCAATAGGCTGCTGGAAACGGGCTTCCGTAAACCGAAATACCTTATCCCACCAAGCCGCTTCTTTATGGCTTTGCAGTTTTGGCGGGTAGTAATACACACCTGTACCTTTTTGCTTGCGGATCTGATAGTTGTGGAAAAAATACAGGGCGAAATCGACCAATGA
>JAIXSW010000563.1 GCA_027484495.1 Gammaproteobacteria bacterium | reverse complement strand
TGCAGTTAGTCGACGCCGACAAGCTGTACCCCTGAAATAACTGCGGCATGGCACCACTGCCACGTGAAGTGGCCCGGAGCAAGTTACAGGCGTTGCAGGCTGGGGCGGAGTTGGTGCGGCGGGAGTTGCAGGGAGCGGCTGAATAGCCAGCTAGTAGTCAAAGCGGTGCTGTTGCGAATAACCGCCGCCCGACTGACTGGTCTTTTTGATCACCAGGCTGGTGTCGGCGCTATCCTGCTCCACCGGCGCCAGGCCGTGTTTACGGTCCTTGGCCTTTTCGATGGCCTGATTCATCTGCTTCACCACCGGGTCGTTCGGATTATTTAATTCGCCATTTCGCAGTTTTTCGGCGTGGATTTTCTTCTGCAACTTCGCGCCAGCCACCACATAAGAGGCGGCATCCACCACCTCATTGCCGGTATCCAGCGTGATGGCTTTGTGTTTACCCACGCTGTGAATAGTGCAGGCGCTGAAACAAAGTGGAGTTAACAAAAGGCACACGCGGAATAATGTTGTCATGACATGTCCATATGGTGAAAAAATTGAAGCTAACCGTTTGAAAATGAATGATATCTGAACTGGTTGCATGCAACCGATACGAGGCTGAGGAGCCTAAGTGGCTAAATCAGATTGACAGAAGGCTTCTGCAACTTCAGCCTGCAGCGCCAAAGGTAGCGGTTGTAAGCTGACTGTCACCAGATCCAAATCTGAATAAGCTCTACCGCAGCCTTCAGCCTGACTGCTATGCGGTATCACAAGCCTGTTCGGCAGCAGTGTCACGACATGAAAAAGTGGCTGTGCTGTCAGCGTTCTTAAAAAACCGCCAGCGTCTGATAACAGAACAAGCCAGCTCCCCTGATATCGCAAAAACATCAATTTTTTGTAAACATTTTTCTTGTTTGTCGGCAATAACTTATTTAAGTTACCAGAACAGCGCCATGGATCCTATGCGGTTTCGGTGCATGAGGCAGGCTAAGCAGCACAAATGCTGCATTGTGCTCAGCGTAAATAAAGGAATATTGAATGCGCAAACTCCTATCAGCCCTGCTTGTGCTCGGCTTCTGTACCGGCTTATTCGCCAATCCACAGCAAATCTATGAATTAGATGCCAACCGCGGCATTGCGAAAGCAGACTCCACCGCGCCGGTTCACTACCAGCACTATGACCAATATCTGTTTTTTGCCAACGGCACTGCCAATCTGTCGTTGCCTAAGTCGGAACGTTATGCGTTTGGCTGGAACGATATCTGGCGGCTCGATACCAAATCCAACATTGCCGTGCGCGTCGTTGGCGATAATTTTCTCTCCAACCGTTCCAGCCGTCCTTATTATGTCGTGAACAACAGGATCCTTTATTTCACCCACAGCAAAGGCTTCGTCATTGCAGATCTGGACGGAAAAACTCTGCACGAACTACCGGCAATTCGACACTCCGATGTGATGAACGAAGCCGATAAAATGAGTCTGGTCGGCGGTTATGTTTATTTCCCGGCGATTAACAATAAGACCCGGAAAACCGGCTTATGGCGCAGCAATGGCACTGTTGAGGGCACCGAGGAAGTCACCTTGTGCACAGGTACAACCTGTTACGCAGAACCGCAGAACTTCCAGACCAGCGCCAATAAATTGTTTTTTATTGCCACCGCGGCGGATGGCAAACACGCACTCTGGACCATCAACAGTCAAAACAAAGCCTTGATGTTTCAGGCAGCCAGCCCCGAGATTAACAGTGGCGAGCGCCTGAAACCCTATCGGGAAGGGGTGGTACTACAAACCAAGACCGAGCTGTGGTTTGCCGATGGCACCGAAGAAGGCTCATATGCGATTAAACAGCCCCTCAACAACAACATCGTGCAGGCAGTCGCCAGTGACGGCGACAATATGCTGATTGCTACCACCGATCTGTTTGTGATCCCTCAGCATGGCAAAGGTGCTGGCAAAAAAGTCGAAATGGGCTTTTTAAGTCACCCCAGAAACTTCACGGTGTTACAAGACAAAATATTCTTTACAGCAACCCTCAAGACAGCCAACGGCCAGCGCCTGCACGACAAACTGATGCAACTGGATGGTACCAATAGTCCAAAAGAAATATATGCATTTGATACTGCGACATTCTTCGACCACAAAATTATGGGCAGCAAAGGCAATAAGCTGTTGTTGTTGCGTTATAAATATGACCTGATTTCCCCAGCGGTCCCCACCACCGAACTCTGGGTCAGTGACGGCACCAAAACCGGCACTGCTAAAATCTCCGATGCTGGCGTGCCGTATTCTCTGTGGGAGAAAAACAGCTGGGCTTTTGTCAAAGACGATCTTTATTTTTCCGGTTACAGCGAACTGACTGGCCTGGAACTTTGGCGCAGCGATGGCACAGCGCCAGGTACGGTGCTCAGCAAAGATTTAGGCTTTGGCCTGCCCAAAGCTCATGTTGGCCAGATGGTGACAGACGGCAGCAATGTGTTTCATCTGCTCGACCATCAATGGTACAAATCCACCGGTTCTACCCAAGGCAATATGCGGGATGTACAGCTATGGAAAACCGATGCCAGCACCCTGCG
>JAIXSW010000271.1 GCA_027484495.1 Gammaproteobacteria bacterium | reverse complement strand
CGGGTAAGCCGGAAGATTTGGATAAAACCGATGCGATCGCGGCAGCGGTGCTACAGCGCCTGATGCTCGAGGCGCCGGAAGAAATTCAGCAACAGATGCAGGACAACATCAGCTGGATTCTGGACGCCAAGCAAAACAAGCTGGTGGTTGGCTCACAGGCGCGCATTTTATATGCCGACGCCGAAGGCCGTGCGGAAATCGCCGCAGCCTTTAACGCCGCCATTGCGCGTGGTGAGATTGGCCCGGTGGTATTAGGCCGTGACCATCACGACGTCAGCGGCACCGACTCGCCATTCCGTGAAACCTCGAACATCTATGACGGCAGCCGTTTTACCGCCGACATGGCGATTCACAACGTGATTGGCGACAGCTTCCGTGGCGCGACCTGGGTGTCTATCCACAACGGCGGTGGCGTCGGTTGGGGCGAAGTGATGAACGGCGGTTTTGGTATGTTGCTGGACGGCTCGGCCGAAGCCGACCGCCGGCTTAAATCGATGTTGTTCTTTGACGTCAACAACGGCATCGCGCGGCGCAGCTGGGCACGTAACAGCGAGGCCGATTTTGCCATCAAACGCGAAATGGCGCGCACGCCGAAGCTGCAGGTGACACTGGCCAATCGCGTCGACGACGACCTGCTGGATCAGTTGCCATTCTGATCAGTTGCCGTTCTGAGCAGTGCCAGTTGGCAGCCCGTGGCGATGAGTTTCATCGCCACGGGCTGCATTGACTTGCCAACAAAGCTTAAACCTTGTCATTTCGCTTGCTGCATGCCCATTGCAACGGGCGCAGAAAACGAGAAAAATCAGCGAAGTCTTTGTGTGTCTGAACCATTCGTGAGAAATTAGCGTACAGCCACGTTCATCAGCCAGTAGAGCAAGAATTCTGTTATGCGCTATATCAATACCCCTCAGTACGACCATCAGCAAACGGACAAAATTGGCATTTTATTGACCAATCTGGGCACACCGGACGCGCCGACGCCAAAAGCCTTACACCGTTATCTGAAACAGTTTCTGTCTGATCCGCGTGTGGTTGAAGTGCCGCGTTTGTTGTGGTGGTTGATTTTAAACGGGGTGATTTTGCGCATCCGGCCCCGTCGCTCGGCCAAAGCTTATGCCACGGTATTTACCGATCAGGGCTCACCGCTGTTATTTAATACCCAGGCGCAACGGGATGCGATAGCGGCACAGCTGCAACAGCAAGGCATGCAGAATGTCGTGGTGGATTTTGCCATGCGCTATGGCAACCCCAGCTTTGAGTCGGTGCTGGAGAAGATGTTTGCCCAAGGCGTGCGTAAGTTATTGGTGCTGCCGCTGTACCCGCAATATTCCGGCTCTACCTCCGCCTCTACTTTTGATGAACTGGCCGCTCATTTTACCCGCCGGCGCTGGTTACCAGATTTACGCTTTATTTCGCATTACCCGGATTATCCGCCCTTTATTCAGGCTGCTGCAGAAAAAATCCGCCAACATTGGCAACAACATGGTCAGGCCGATAAGTTAATTCTGTCCTACCACGGCGTACCTAAACGCTATCTGATGAATGGCGATCCTTACCACTGCGAATGCTA
Organism: Gammaproteobacteria bacterium; assembly: GCA_027484495.1. Taxonomy (GTDB): domain Bacteria; phylum Pseudomonadota; class Gammaproteobacteria; order Enterobacterales; family Alteromonadaceae; genus Pararheinheimera. The sequence continues at coordinate 1,616 of JAIXSW010000271.1, read as the reverse complement.
TAAAACATCGCGGCTGATCGCCGAAGCGCTGGGCCTGAGCAAAGAGCAGTATCTGACTACCTTCCAGTCGCGTTTTGGCCGCGAAGAATGGTTAAAACCTTATACCGACGAGACTTTAAAAGCACTGCCGGCGCAAGGCGTGAAAAGTGTGCAGGTTTTTTGTCCGGGTTTTGCCGCTGATTGTCTGGAAACCATCGAAGAAATTGGCGAAGAGAACAAAGAGTATTTCCTGCACGCCGGCGGCGAGCGCTATGAATACATTACGGCGCTGAACGCAGAGCCGCTGCATATTACCGCGCTGTGCGATTTGATCCGCGACAACCTGCAAGGCTGGCAAGTGAGCGACGACACGGAACGGGCGCCCAGAGCACAGTGCCTGCGCGCAGAGAAATATCCGCAGTAGTTTGCACCGTTAATACTTCGAAGCTGATGTTCAGCGCCATGTAGCAAGCTCGTCGGTCGTGAGCATACGCCTGACGAGCCCGCTTTCTCATTCCCAGACACCTGCGCACGCACTGCCAAGTGCCTGACTTTATTCATTGATATGCCTTTTAGCCTGAAATCTCCCCACATCTGCTTGCGAAAGCTGTGACGAGCATTCTTTGCTTTAGCCTGGTCCGCTCCCTGAGCTGACACGCTACAGCAACGAAAAAAACTCAGTTCAGACTTGTAGATCCGAAGAATCCCACTAGCCTTAAAGGACAAATGAGACAAATTTGTCTGAGAGCCTGTGAGGTGTCTATGCCTGCGAAACGTGTGATGTGTGTTGATGATTCACCAATCATGCTGGCAAAACTCCAGCACGTGATTGAGTCTCTTGGTTATGACGTTTGTGCCACCGTGCTGTCTGGCAATGATGCGATCCGAAGGTACGATGAGGTCAAGCCTGATGTGATGACGATGGACATCACCATGGTCGGTATGGATGGCATTGAAACCACCCGACAAATTTTAAACCAGCATCCGGAGGCCAGAATTATCGTCGTGACTTCGCACGGCCAGGAGCAGATGGTGGTCAAAGCACTGAAAGCCGGAGCGAAAGGCTATGTGATGAAGCCCGTACAGTCTGAAACCCTGAATGAACATTTGATCCGGGCTTTAACGGCAAGGGGGTGATATGCAGACGTCAGCTGAGTTGTCCTTTGATCCCAACACCATTTTTCTCCCGTTGTTACGCACCGCATTGCAGAGTGTAGCTATCGCAGATCCGCCCTTTACGGCTTTTGGCCGCGTGGCGAACATTGAGCCAACCCGCGATGTGTGCGCCATGATCAGTCTGACCGGCCCGGTCAGTGTCATGTTGTTATTTGTGTTTGATCACAAATTGGCGTGGCATTTCATGCAGCGGGAAATCGCCGGGCTGGGGATGGCGGAGACTGATGATGTGATGGAAGCCGTGCTTGGCGAGATGGCCAATGTGGTCGGTGGCAATGCGACTGCGGCACTGGCGATCGCCGATAAAGAAATTCATTTGTCGTTGCCACTGATAATGCGTGCGGTGAAGTTAAAACCAGGCATTTCCGACGTACTGATCCAGAGAACCAGCCTGAACGTCGAAGCTGGGGTGTTTGATTTTTACTGTATCTCACCTGCTGTGCTCGGCAGTCTGGTTGCCT
>JAIXSW010000381.1 GCA_027484495.1 Gammaproteobacteria bacterium | reverse complement strand
TCCGCTATTTCGCGGCGGCGATCCGGGCGCAGGAAGGCAGTATTGGTGAAATCGATCAGCACACCATCGCTTATCATTTTCACGAGCCACTGGGGGTGGTGGGTCAGATCATTCCGTGGAATTTCCCGCTGTTAATGGCCGCGTGGAAGCTGGCGCCGGCGCTGGCTGCCGGCAACTGTGTGGTATTAAAACCGGCCGAACAAACGCCATGGTCTATCCTCAAATTCATTGAAATTATTGAAGATTTGCTGCCTGCTGGTGTGCTCAACGTCGTTAATGGCTATGGCCGTGAAGCGGGCGAAGCACTGGCCACCAGTAAACGCATCGCCAAAATTGCCTTTACCGGCTCTACGCCAACCGGCTCACATATTCTCAAATGCGCCGCTGAAAATATCATCCCATCAACGGTCGAACTGGGCGGGAAATCGCCGAACATCTTCTTTGCTGATGTGATGAATTTTGAAGACAGTTATTTAAGCAAATGTATTGAAGGCGTGGTGCTGGCGTTTTTTAATCAGGGCGAAGTCTGCACCTGCCCGTCCCGGCTGCTGGTTGAAGAAAGTATCTACGATGCTTTTATCGCCAAGGTCATCGAACGGACCAAAGCGATCAAACGCGGCAACCCGCTGGATACCGACGTGATGGTTGGCGCGCAGGCATCCGCGCAGCAATTCGATAAAATCATGAGCTACTTAACCATTGGCCGCGAAGAAGGGGCGCAGGTGTTAATTGGCGGCGATAAAGAAGCACTGACCAACGATTTAGCCGGTGGCTTTTATATTCAGCCGACGCTGCTCAAAGGCCACAACAAAATGCGCATCTTCCAGGAAGAGATTTTTGGCCCGGTCGTCGCCGTCACGACCTTTAAAACCGAAGCTGAAGCGCTGGCGATCGCGAACGACTCCGAATTTGGCTTAGGCGCCGGCTTGTGGACCCGCGACATGAATCGCGCCTATCGGATGGGCCGCGGCATTGAGGCAGGCCGTGTCTGGACCAACTGCTATCACCATTATCCGGCCCATGCCGCTTTTGGTGGTTATAAAAAATCCGGGGTTGGCCGCGAAAACCATAAAATGATGCTCAATCACTATCAGCAAACCAAAAATATGCTGGTCAGTTACGACGTCAACCCGCTGGGCTTTTTCTAAGCCCAGCTGTCACGGCGCCGGACTTGCGTCCGGCTTGCCTGTGGCAGGAAAATCCTCCTACAATCCGGTCCATCTCTGCCGCCCAACCTGCACCGAGGCGAAGCAATGTCCAGCCGTTCCGATCTGATTGTCGCCGCCATGTCCGCTGCTGCGGATGCCCGCGTGGCCGTGGCCGAACTTGCCGCGCGGTTATTGCCGGCCAAACCCGGTTTTGTACTGTTTTTTTGTTCGGCCGAATATGACCGCTCAGCGCTCGAGCAAGCCTTTGCACACTATTTTGCCGGTGTGACGCTGGCTGGCTGTACCACGGCCGGTGAAATCACCCCACGCGGTTACGATCAGGGCACTATTTGTGCCCTCGGCTTTAGCGCCAGTCATTTTCAGGTCGCACAGGCTTGTATTCAGGACCTCGCCAGCTTTGATTTATTGCAGGCCCAACAGCTGGTCGATGGTCTGTTGCAACACAATCAGCCGCAAGCCTTACCGCTGACTGCCCGGCCTTTTGTGCTGACGTTACTCGATGGATTATCCGCGCAGGAAGAAATGGTTTTACTGGCATTGGAGGCCGCGCTTGGCAATATTGCCCATTTTGGCGGTTCGGCCGGTGATGACAACCTGCTGAGCGCAACGCATATCTTTGTCGACGGTCGGTTTTATCAGGGCGCGGCCGCCGTCATTATGCTACACACCACGTTACCTTTTGAGGTGTTCAGCACCCATCATGTCAGCGCTCTGAGCGATAAACTGGTTGTCACCGCCGCGTCTGCGGATATGCGCACAGTGCATGAGCTCAATGCGGAGCCGGCGGCGCTGGCCTACGCCGCCGCCATTGGTTGTTCGGTGACTGATCTCAATGCCACCATATTCGCCTTGCACCCGCTCGCCGTCAGAATTGGCAAAGATTATTACGTCCGCTCGATTCAGCGGGTCCATGCCGATAACAGCCTGACCTTTTATTGTGCCGTGGGTCAGGGAGCGGTTCTGACGACGATGCAGCCCCAGCCTATTTTGCCTGACTTACAACAGCGCTTTGCCGAGATCGAACAACGGATTGGCGAGCCGCTGATCACCATTGGCTGTGATTGCGTGCTGCGTCGGCTGGAGAGCGCCAGCCGGCAAACACTGCACGAATCGTCGGATTTTTTCCGTGCCCACCGCGTCTTTGGCTTTAACACTTATGGCGAGCATTTTCAGGGCGTGCACCTGAATCAAACCTTCACCGGCGTTGTGATCGCACAACCGGCGGAGGGCTGACAATGCGCCAACCTGACCCGCCGGCAGATGCCGGTTTGGCACAACAGCTGCTGGCGCTGCAGGCGGAAAACCTGAAGCTGCGCAAAATCAATCAAGCCTTGATTGAACGGGTTGAAGCAGGCCATGTGGCGCTGCATACCGGCCCCGCTGCGCCATATGCCGCCTTTCAGCATGCGGCAGTGTTGGCAGAACAGGTACGGGAGCGCACCGCTGAGTTGTCCAGAGCATACGACGATCTGCGCCGCTCCGTGCGTTACTCGGAAACTCTGGCCGAAAGTGAACGCTGGATCCGCACTATCACCGACCATGTGCCAGCCATGATTGCGTATCTGTCGGCAGCAGGCATCTATCTGTTTACCAACCGCGGTTATGATGAATTTTATGGCGTGCCAGCCGGTAGTTTACTGAACCGGACGCTCGACGCTGCCCATGGTCCGCAAGGTGCTGC
>JAIXSW010000106.1 GCA_027484495.1 Gammaproteobacteria bacterium | reverse complement strand
GGTGGCAATGACGATGGCTCACTGAATGCCTGGGGCATTGGCGGTGAATATATGAGCAACAGTCATGACTTTTACGCCGCGTTAGATGTGAATTTCTTAAACGGTGATAACAGTTTTGGCGCCTCCGGCAAGCTTGGCTTTTTTGTGCAGCAGAACTGGTTGGTGGCGCTGGATGTATACCACAGCAATCCGGACAACGAAGGCAGCAGCACGGACTATGGTCTGAGCACCAAAGCCATTGTGCCGGTGATGAATGGTGACCACCTGGTTCTGACCGCCAGTTATGCTGATTTTGACGAAACCAATGGCCATACTATCGCAGCCGATTATTACATCCGTCCTTTCTGGTCTGTTGGTGTAGCGGTGCGCAATGACATGCAAACGCTGCAAAATCGGTTCGAAGATAGTGTGGAAGTGCGTTCTGAGTATTTTGTCACACCACAACTCGCGCTGCGTGGTGCCGTGAGCCGGGTTGATGCCGGTGCTGGTGATGAAAATCAGTTCGCAGTAGGCGCCAGCTACCGCTTCTGATTTGTTTTACCGAGTTCCCATGCTGATTTCGCCCCGCATCGCGGGGCTTTTTTTTGGTCATTTGCTCCGTAACTGACCAAATGAAATGCGGATCCTGAATCCACGCAGCTATCCGGTGACTTAGGGCAAAGGAGTGCGATGTCCCTGCAAGTCAGCGCAGCAACTGTCTGTTGCCCGCAACAGCGCTTGACAGTGGCTGGCCTTTGTCTGTTATGTTGATGATTCCTCTTTATTTCTCAGCGGCCTGGCTATGATCCCGGGCCGCTCATCCTTGTCAGGTTTTTAGATGAAAAATCGTTGGTTATTCCCGTTGTTGTTGCTGCCTGCCGTGGCGCAGGCCGCAGATACGCTGCCGCCATTGATGCCATGGCAGGGCAGTACTGAAAGCCTGATACAGCCCAAACATCCCTGGGTCACACCGGCGGAACTGAGTCATTTAACCGAAACGCCGGATTACGCCGCCACCGTCAGTTATCTGCAAAAACTGGTGGCGAGCAGTGAATTACTGCGGATGGAATCCATTGGCAAAAGTCCGCAAGGTCGTGATATCTGGTTAATCAAAGCCAGTAGGCAGCCGGAACTGATTGGGAAAGGCCAGGGCAAAAGCGGCCGGCCGACCTTGTTGGTACAGGCGGGGATCCACAGTGGTGAAATCGACGGCAAAGATGCGGGTTTGATGTTGCTGCGCGACATTGTGCACGGCGATAAGCAATCTCTGTTGGCGCAGGTCGATTTTTTGTTTATTCCGATCCTGTCCGTCGATGCGCATGAGCGTAAAGGCAAATTTAACCGGATGAACCAGCGTGGGCCGGTCGAGCAGGGCTGGCGCAGTACGGCGCAAAACCTGAACCTGAACCGCGATTATGCCAAAGCCGACAGTCTGGAAATGCAAGCGGTACTCAAAGCCATCAACAGTTACCAGCCGGATCTGTATATGGATGTGCATGTCACCGACGGTGAAGATTACCAGTACGACATCACTTATGGCTTTAACGAGCCGTTTGCCAGCCAGAGCCCGAATGGTGCCAGCTGGCTGGCGACTGTGTACCGGCCAGCATTGGATCAGGCCTTAACCGACGCCGGACATATTCCGGGGCCGCTGGTGTTTGCCTTAGATCCACTGGATTTTGCCAAAGGACTGCAGGGCTCGACGTCGACCCCACGTTTTTCCACTGGTTATGGCGATGTCCGTCATTTGCCGACTATTCTGGTGGAAAATCACAGTTTAAAACCCTATCGTCAGCGCGTGCTGGGCACTTACGTGCTGCTGCAGCACAGTCTGCAGCTGTTAGCGCAACAGGGCAAAGCGCTGCAACTGGCGAAAAAGGCCGATGAAAATGCCCGGCCACAACGTCAGATATTGGCATTTAAAGCGGCCGAACAGCCGGATCTGATCCCGTTTAAAGGCATCAGTTATGAAATCGCCCACAGCGATATTATCAACGGGCCTTATGTCAAATGGACAGGTCAGCCGAAAGAATATGAGGCCTTGCCGGTGTTCTGGGAGAAAGTGCCGGCGCTGGAAGTGGAAGTACCCAAAGCCTATTGGATCCCGCCACAGTATCAGGATGTGATCACGCGCCTGCAGCAACATGGCATTCAATTCAGCCGGCTGGAAAAAGCCGGCCGGTTAGAGTTGCAACAACTCAGTGCCAGTAGTCACGAACTGGCCAGCCGCTCCTTTGAAGGGCGGGTCGGCGTTAAAGCCACATTCACACCAAACTGGAGTGAATTTGCGTTGCCAGCAGGTACGGTGCGGGTCAGTACCGATCAACCACTGGGCGCTTTAGCGGTGGCGCTATTGCAGCCAGAAGGGCCGGATTCATTGTTTAGCTGGGGTTTTTTCCACGGCATGTTTGAACGGACCGAGTACTTTGAAACCTATGCAATGTTGCCGTGGATTGAACAGGAACTGAAGACTTATAAATCGCTGGCGGCTGATTTTGCCGCTGCAGTGAAAGCGGATGCGAAACTGGCCAAAGATGGTCAGGCGCGGCTGCACTGGTTTTATCAACGCTCACCGTTTTATGACCAGGCCTACCTGAAATATCCGGTATTGATTGAGCGTTAAACCGGCGGTTGTTGAAAGCTAAAGCCCTGTCTTGACAGGGCTTTTTTATGTACAGGATGTACGGTATGCCGAAAATGCAGGTACGTGGTACCCAGAACAATT
>JAIXSW010000384.1 GCA_027484495.1 Gammaproteobacteria bacterium | reverse complement strand
GGTAAAATTTTACGTCGGGAATTAAAAGGCTAAGTCCTTGTGATGAAAAACCGCCGGCAGGCGGTTTTTTTTATTCGGTATCAGTCGACGCTGCGCTATTGGCGCGGCCTCAAACGAATGACCATTGCTGACCGGCTGTCTAAAAGGATCAACTGATGAATTACCAGATGCTGACTGCGGATGCTGCGCTCGCAACTTATTGTGCCAAAGCAGCGCAAGCGCCTTATCTAGCGTTGGACACGGAGTTTATCCGCACTAACACATTACTGCCCAAGCTCGGCTTAGTGCAGCTGAATGATGGGGATAGTGTGGTGCTGGTTGATCCGCTGTGCATCACAGACTGGCAACCGCTGGCTGAGTTACTGGCGAATCCGGCGGTACTAAAACTGGTGCATTCCTGCACTGAAGATTTAGAGGCGCTGGCATCCGTCGGTATCGAGCAGATCACGCCGTTACTGGATACACAGCTGGCGGCAGAAGTCATTGGCTGGGGCGGCAGCATGGGGTATGCCCGGCTGGTGGAACAGATGCTCGGTGTCATCGTCGACAAAACTGAATCCCGCACCGACTGGCTGGCGCGGCCGCTGGCCGAAACGCAGTTACAGTATGCTGCCAACGACGTTGTTTACCTGTTGCAGCTGACGCCGGCCTTATTGGCCGCGATACCTGGTGACCACGCCCGCGACATATTATTGGCGGAAGGTCGATCATTGATCGAACGGCGCCAACGCCAGATGCCGGCAGCGCTTAAATATCTGGAACTGAAAAACAGCTGGCAATTCGCGCCACGCGAACTGGCGATCCTGCGGACCTTTTGCGCCTGGCGCAGCCAGTATGCTGAAGAGAAAGACCTGGCGTTGTCGCTGGTGATCAAAGATGCATTGCTGTACGAGCTGGCGCGACGAAAGCCACAGACGATGGAAGCGTTGAGCCAGGTCGAGGGCATGCAGGGCAGGGAACTGCGCCGGCATGGTCAGCTCTGGTTGCAATTTATCCGCGAAGCCAAAGCGCTGGCTCCGGTGGAATTGCCACAGACATTTTATTATCTCGATAGCTTTCCTGGTTACAAACAAGTGCAGCAACAGCTCAGTGACGCAATTAAAGCCGCGGCAACTGCGGCAGGTATTCCGGCTGAAATTCTGTCAGTCAAACGCCAGCTCAACGAATATCTGAACTGGTGCTGGCGGGTCACAGATGAAGAGCGGCAACAGCTGCCGTTGCCGGAGTTTTTAGGCGGCTGGCGCCGCGACATCCTGTTGCCGTATTTGCCGGTACCACCCCAGGTACAAGCACTGATTTAGTCAACACTTGATCTGGTCAAAAAACGCCGCGTATACGCGGCTTTTTTTTATCCGGATCAGCAGATTTTATCGCATAAACCATTCATTTAATTGCATTCAATTGGTTGATCTCTCAGCTGCTAGCCCTGCGTAAGCAGTCTGGTTTCATCAACAGAGGATAATAAAATGCAATGGAAAAACTCTTTTACCATGCTTGCCCTGGGCGCTGCGTTGGCTTTGAGCGGCTGTGGTAGCAGCGACAACGATGAGGCGACAGCGGTCGTGACGCCAACCGTCAGCCTGAAGCTGGTACATGCGGCTTCTGACGCCCCTAACGTCAATGCCACATCCGGCGATGCGTTTAATGCCAGCAATATTGCGTTTGGTAAAGCCAGCGCTGCCAGCAAAGTGCCGGCGACCGGTCTTGGCCTCGCAGTCAGTGCAATATTGCCGGATAACAGCACCAGCGCCGTGTTAACCCCATCTTTAACCTTCATGGCAGGCCAAACTTATACTGCATACGCAGTCGGCAAGGTTGCTGATGGCAGTCTCAGTGCATTATTGGTCAATGCGCCGGACAATGCGCCAACCGCTGGCAATGCACTGCTGCAGGTTGTGCATGCTGCCGCAGGCGCGCCAACTGTGGATGTGCATTTGACCGCTCCGACCGCGGCACTGAGCAGCAGCACAGTGACGGCGACTTTGCCGTTTAAACAATTCACCGGCGCGGTTTCAGTACCGGCAGGGGATTATCGTATACGCATCACGCCGGCCGGTGCTGCTGGCACCGTTGTGTTTGATTCCGGCACTGTTGCTATTCCTGCCGGCGCCAATCTGCAGGTTGCAGCAATCAACAACCGTTTTGCCGGCCCGTCGCCAGTGTCATTGCTGACGGTAGATCCTACCGGTGCCACCGGCGATATCAAGGATATCAACAGCACCACAGCGGTTCGGGTAGTGCATGCTGTGGCTGATGCGCCTGCAGTGGATGTACTGCTGAATAACAGCAAGGCGATCAGCAATCTGAAGTATCCGGAATTTACCGGCTACGCCCAGCTGAAACCGGGCAAGTACAACGTCAAAGTGGCGGCTAACGCGAATAATTCAGTCGTGGTGATTAATGCGGATCTGGATTTAGCGGCCGGCAATTTTGCAACTGTATTGGCGACCGGGTCACTAGCGGCAAACAGCATTAAACCCTGGGTGTTAGCTGATACACCGCGTCGGGTGGCGACCGCAGCGCAAGTCAGAATTGCCCATGCTTCTACAGTGGCCGGCAAAGTTGATATTTATGTGACCGCGAGCCGCGATATCAGCAGCAGTACTCCGGCCTTTAAAGATGTGCCTTTTATGGCTGAGACTGGTTACGTCAGTTTAAAACCAGGTAGTTATGTGGTGACGGTCACACCAACCGGCAGTAAAACTGCGGCGATAGGCCCGGTGCAGCTGGAACTGGCTGGCAATAAAATTTATACCGCAGTGGCACGAGACGGTATTGCTAGTGCAGCGCCTGGTTTGATTCTGCTGGATGACTTTAATCCATAAAGATCAGAGAGTTAACGAGTAAAAATACAAAGGGCAGCGAAAGCTGCCCTTTTGCCGACCAAGACCTGCTTAACCGCGCTTGTCTTCCGGGAAGGTTACGTTCAGCTCCAGCACTGACAATTCATCCGAACTTTTCTCCAGCGTCACTGACACCTGATCGTCGGCTATATCAACGTACTTGCGGATCACTTCCAGAATGTCGCGCTCCAGCTGCGGCAGATAATCCGGGCTGGTGCGGCGGCGACGTTCGTGCGCCACGATGATCTGAAGCCGTTCTTTGGCTGTCGACGCAGTGTTTTTCTTCGAAGAACGGAAATAATCGAGTAATGACATGATTAACCTCCGAAGATCCGTTTCAGCAGACCTTTTTTCTCGACGTTCAGGAACCGGAACGGCACAGTTTCACCGACCAAACGCGATACCGTATCGAGGTAAGCCTGACCCGCGTCGCTGTCAGCATCCAGAATAACCGGCTGACCTGAGTTCGACGCATTCAATACAGCCTGTGATTCAGGGATCACGCCCAACAGTTTGATTGCCAGAATGTCGTTCACATCATCGACACTGAGCATTTCACCTTTTTGCACGCGCTCCGGGTTATAGCGTGTCAGCAGCAGATGCTCTTTGATGCCTGGCAGGCCTTGTTCGGCACGGCGGGATTTGCTGGATAACATGCCTAAGATCCGGTCGGAATCGCGCACAGAAGAAACTTCCGGGTTGGTCACAACGATGGCTTCATCGGCGAAATACAGCGCCATCATAGCACCCGATTCGATACCGGCCGGTGAGTCACAAATAATAAAATCGAATTCGTCAGACAGCTCGTTCAGGACGCGCTCAACACCTTCTTTGTGCAGCGCATCTTTGTCACGGGTTTGTGAGGCTGGCAGAATAAACAGATTGTCCAACCGTTTGTCTTTGATTAGCGCTTGCTTCAGATTAGCTTCGCCGTTGATCACGTTGACGAAGTCATACACCACACGGCGTTCACAGCCCATGATCAAATCGAGGTTACGCAAACCGATATCAAAATCGACGATCACAGTTTTGTGACCTTTCAGGGCCAGGCCAGTACCAATTGCCGCGCTGGTTGTGGTTTTGCCGACACCACCTTTACCTGATGTCACCACTATAATTTTTGCCATAGCACAAAGTCCTTAGAATAATTCTGCCAACATTAACTGTCCGTCCTGCAAACCAATACAAACTGGTTTCCCCCAGTAGTCGCCTTGCAGGTTGTCGCTTAACCAATAGTTACCGGCAATCGAGATTAACTCGGGTTGCATATTGTAACAATAAATCTTTTTTGAGGCGTCGCCGCCAGCACCGGCAATGGCTTTACCACGCAGTGCGCCATAGATATGAATATTGCCGTCGGCAATCACTTCAGCGCCGGCACCTACAGTGCCACGGATAATCAAATCAGCGCCTTTGACATAAATCTGCTGACCGGAGCGGATGTTCTGCTCAATCGTTTTGTTTTCTGTTGTGATCACGGTTGGCGCCGCTGGCGCAGCAGGGGCCGCCTTGACCGGTTCTGCGGTTTTTCCTGCTTTAGGCGGTTGTAATGCGGCTAAGCCTGCAGCATGGGCGGCTTTTTTTAATGCAGCATCGGCACCACAGACGCCGACTAAAACCAACTGTAATTCAGTGAACAGTTGTTTAATGGCATTGAAATCCGGGATTTGGTCACAGTTTTCAACACTGATCACCACTGGTGCCTGGGTAAAAAAGCCGGGCGCCTGAGCCAGTTTGTTGCTGAGTTCCTGACGCAAAGCGGCGACGGAAAAATCCTGACAATACAGTACAGATAAAGGAAACAAACTGCCTTTGAGTTCGATGATTGGATCAGACATAGCGACCATGTGAAAAAAGGTTGAAAAAAAGTGGTCTGCACCAATTTCGTCAAACGCCGGAGCGACGTTTTTCCGGTTTTACCCGCCGGGCATCGGTTCGCAGATTTAGCGCTTCATGGTATAGTCTGCGCCCTTGTTAGGCAAGTTACCCGGAACAGAATTTCTGCCATGCTGAGCGCAATTTATAAGAGCCCGAAAAAACCTGAGACTTACCTTTATGTGCTGCGCCGGGACGATTTCAGTCAGGTCCCCGCTGCGTTGCTGGAAATGTTTGGTAAACCGCAGCTGGTGACGGTGCTGGATTTGAGCTCGCGCGTCAGTCTGGCGGGTGCCGATCTTGAAAAAGTCCGGCACATGTTGACGGAGACGGGTTATTACCTGCAATTACCGCCACCGCCGGAAGATCTGCTGAAATCTCACAAGAATTGGCTGGACGGGCAGGCCAATTAACCGGCTGCTCCGCGTGTTAAAAAGGATATGTTGTTGAACAGAATAATTTTTCTGACTGCTTTGGCGATGACTGTTGCTGCCTGCAGTCACGCCGGTCAGACCCCGCCGGTCAGTGCGACTGCTACTCAGCCGCTGCCGCCAGTGGCCACCAAGCTGACAGCAAAGCCAGCCGCAGTTGCTGCAGCGCCGCAAGCTGACAAAAACGCCGCCGGCTTTGCGGTTTATGTCAAAGGCCTGCGGCAGGAAGCTGAAGCAGCAGGTTATCCTAAAACGTTGTTAGATCAGGTGTTTCCGACATTAAAATTCCATCACACTGTTGTCAAAGCTGACAAAGGCCAACCGGAATTCGTTGAAACCCTCGATACTTATCTACCCAAACGCGTCAATGCGCAGCGCATCAAAATGGCGCGTGACGCCTATCAGAAGTATCAGGCTGAACTGGCACCTATCAGCGAAAAATACGGCGTACCGGCGCGTTTTATCGTGTCCTTATGGGGACTGGAAAGTGCGTTTGGCCGCATTACCGGCAATTATTCAGTGCCTTCAGCTTTAGCCACTATGGCCTATGAAGGCCGGCGTGAAGCGATGTTCCGGCGCGAATTTTTCCTGGCGCTGGATATTCTGCGCGACGGTCATGTCAAATTCGCCAGTATGAAAGGCTCCTGGGCCGGTGCGATGGGGCATACCCAGTTTATGCCGAGTGCCTTTATGAAGTATGCGCAGGATGGTGACGGTGACGGTCACAAAGATATCTGGACCAACCGGCTGGATGCTTTTGCGTCTATTGCCAGTTATCTGAAAACTGAAGGCTGGCAAAATGGTCAGAGTTGGGGTCGTCAGGTGCGCCTGCCGAAAAACTTTGATTATGCCCGCGTGATCCCAAAAGGCAGTAAAGATCGGGCGCAGTGGTTGCAGTGGTGGCGTGAACGCGAACTGCCGCTGAGCCAATGGCAAAAACTGGGAGTGCGGTTAGCTGATGGTTCGCCGCTGCCGGCCTCTGCAATGAAAGCCGCCGTGGTGATGCCGGATGATAAAGACGGCCGGGCTTATCTGGCCTATCCGAACTATCAGGTGCTGATGCACTGGAACCGGTCTTATTATTTTGTCAGCAGCGTCGGTTATCTGGCCGATGAAATTGTCGCCAAACCTGCGGCGAAAAAAGCCGCGGCCCCAGCACCGTAACGGAGTCGGTATGCGCTATCAACATCTGGATCTGCAAGGCAACGCAATCGCACTGCCGATCGGTAAAGTCGTTTGTATTGGCCAGAATTACCAGGACCATATCACCGAGATGAACAGCAAAACCGCGCCGGATGCGCTGTTTTTCTTAAAGCCGGCGACGGCGCTACGACATTTCAGTGCGCCGCTGGCCATCCCGCAGGACCGGGGCGCTGTCCATAATGAAACTGAAATTGCTGTGTTAATCGGTCAGCCATTGGCGGCAGCAACGCCGGAACAAGTGATGGAAGCTGTTTGGGGTTATAGCCTGGCGCTGGATTTAACCTTGCGTGACGTGCAGGCGGAACTGAAAAAACTCGGCCGGCCCTGGGATATTGCCAAAGGCTTTGATGGTGCTTGTCCGGTAGCAGGCTTTGTGCCGGCAGCGCAGGTCGCTGACGCGCAGGCGTTGACCTTTAGCCTGGATGTGAACGGCGCAAGACGGCAGAGCGGTGATGCGGCCCTGATGATCCGCGGCATTGCCCAGATGATCAGCGAAATGTCTGATTGGTTCAGCTTGCAGCCGGGTGACATCATTTTAACTGGCACCCCGGCTGGCGTTGGGCCACTGCAGGTTGGTGATCAACTGCAGCTAACTTTAGATAATCATTTTTCGGTTCAGAGTCAGGTGAGTCACACCCCGGCACTGGCCGTACGGAGTGGCGTATGAGCCTTGCAGAAAAATTCTGGGAAACGAAATCCCTGATGGACATGAACGACGCAGAATGGGAAGCGGTCTGTGATGGCTGCGCCAAGTGTTGTCTGAATAAATTCATCGATGATGAAGATGAAGACGCCGAAGGCCCGACTGATTTTATCCGCGAAGGCGAAACCGTACATTTCACCAATATTGCCTGCCAGTATCTGAACAGCAATAAATGCGAATGCGACTGCTATGAGCTGCGCACTGTGCTGGTACCGGATTGCGTCAAACTGACGCGGGAAAACCTGAAAGACATTTTCTTTATGCCAACCAGCTGCAGCTATCGTCGTCTGCAGGAAGGGCGGGGTTTACCGAGCTGGCACCCGTTGCTCAATGGCGGTAAAAAAAGCCTGATGCACAAAAAACAAATGTCGGTGCGCAATAAAACGATTTCTGAGCGGGCAGTCAGCATTGATGATTTTGAAGATCACATTGTGACCTGGCCACTGAATGATTTGGACTAAAGCAGACGCAACCAAGGAGTCTTTGTAAGTGATGGATGCCAATCTGAATTGGATCGCTGAGCTCAAAACGCTGACTGAGCATTACAAACCTGAGATCGCCCAGCTGGTGATATCCGGTATCGTGTTGCTGTTATACGCCGTGTTAAGCCGGCGTATCGCGCCTTTTATTTACCGCACTATTGCCGCGACTATGCTAAAAGAGGAAATGAACCGCCGCGCGATGGTGGTGTTCCATATCCTGCTATTCCTGCTGCTAGTGGTCGTGCTTAGTATCATCTGGGGCATTGATATCAAAGGCTTATTGGTACTGGCCTCGTCGATGATCGCCGTGGTCGGTGTGGCTTTGTTTGCCGCCTGGAGTTTACTGAGTAACATTACGGCGTTTTTCATTTTGCTTGGTCAATCCAGTTTTGCGCAGGGACGTACCGTCAAAATTGTCGATGGCAGCAATGCGATCGAAGGGACCATTGAAGAAGTGAATTTGTTTTCGACCACACTGCGCACCAAAGACGGCGAGTGTGTGGTTTACCCGAATAACCTGATTGTGTCCCGGCCGGTGTTTGTCACTGAACAACAAAGTTGTAAAACCCAGCTGGTGAAATCTGCCGAGCGTTGGCATACCAAACGGGAGCTGGCGCTAAAACACCGGCAAAAGCCGAAGTCAGTCAGTTAAAAAAAGCGCCGTCAGGCGCTTTTTGTTCACTGGCGTAGCAGAATAGCGCCAAGGCAAGGCGGCGTTGGTAACGATGCGCGCTCTAGCTTAGCTGCAGGCGCGGCGCAGCCGGTCGTTGACGTCATCCCATTCCGGCGTTTGCGGTGGTTGCTCCAGATAAATCTGGCTACCTGGCAGCGCGTCCGCTTCAAACAGGCTGCGATACAATAAACGGGCATAACCGGCTTTGTCTTGTGGCATTTGGCGGCTGTGCGGCAACGTTAACGTGGCAAATTCCGCACTTTGATACAGGCAAATCACCGCTTCGCTGGATTGCTGCAGTGCGCTACGTAAATCGGCTTTGCTGAATATTTTCAGCGGTTTGCCGGGCTGATAATGCGCTTTAACATTGCCTGGTACGGCCACATTGTGTGATTTTGGTGTGCTAACCGGTACCCCTAATACCGTTTCCAGTTCGGCCGCGCTAATTGGCCCTGCACGCAGTACCTGCGGCTGGGCCGAGGTTAAATCGACAATCGTCGACTCAAGGCCAACACTACAGTCACCCCCATCCAACACCGCGGCAATACGGCCATTTAAACCGGCCATCACCTGGCTGGCGCTGGTCGGACTCAGTTTTTTATACGGATTGGCTGAAGGGGCGGCGACGGCGAGGCCGGTTTGCTGCAGTAATGCCAACAATACGGGGTGTGCTGGCATCCGGATGCCGATGCTGTCTTTGCCCCCCGTGACGACAGGGCTGACGTTGTCGGCTTTGGCTAACAACAAGGTCAGCGGACCTGGCCAGAATGCTTTAGCCAGCAACAATGCCTGCGGCGGAATATCACGCGCCCAGTTACTCAGTTGCGCTAAATCACCGATATGCACAATCAGCGGGTGATTGGCTGGGCGGCCTTTGGCGGTAAAAATTTTAGCGACGGCTTGCGGATTGCTGGCATCGGCGGCCAGGCCATAGACTGTTTCTGTCGGAACCGCGACCAGCTCACCGGCCTGCAGCAACTTGACTGCGGCATCCTGATCGGTTAATGCAGATAACAGTAAGGTCATAACAACTCCGGCGCAAAAATGGCCGCGTATGATACCGCAAAAGCAGGGTCTGCAGAAAGTACGGCAAAACGACTACGCGCAAGCATTTGCGTCTGTGGGTGCTGGTGAAAACAAACAGCCCGCAAAGGCGGGCTGTTTTTTGTGTCGTGCAGGTGTCAGCGTTTGGCGTAATGTGCTGTTTTGTAACGGTCGACCCACATCGCGGTGGCGCCGCAGACGGCAATTGGCATCACCAGCAGATTCAAAAATGGCACCATACTGCCAATCGCGACCGTCATACCAAAGCTGTAGCTACCGGTTAAGTCACCGCGCAGCTGCTGGCGCATGGTATGAAATGGCACTTTGTGGTTGTCATAGGGGTAGTCGCAATACTGAATGGCCATCATCCAGCTGGTGAATA
The DNA here is from genome assembly GCA_027484495.1 of Gammaproteobacteria bacterium. Taxonomy (GTDB): domain Bacteria; phylum Pseudomonadota; class Gammaproteobacteria; order Enterobacterales; family Alteromonadaceae; genus Pararheinheimera. Next base: position 3,855 of record JAIXSW010000384.1, on the reverse strand, counting down.
AAAACCACAGCAACTGGCCAATCAGCGGTAGCAGGAAAAATGCCAGTAAAAAGACGATGGCACGTGGCAGGCAATACACAAATTTGGTCCATTCCCGGCCGAGCATGCGGGGCACATCCTTCATAAAGGCGGCAAACCCTTGTTCAGGCAGCGCCTGGCCTGTCAGATGCAGTTCAACTTTTTCACTGAGCAACGCATTAAAAGGTGCGGCGATAAAGTTAGCAATCATCGTGAAGGTAAACGCCATCGACAACACCACACTGAGCACCAACACCGGCCACAAGATGTATTCCAGAAAACTTAACCACTCCGGCACCCAGCCCATCAAATGATTCACCCAGCCCTGCACTTGCTGGATCAGATAAAAAAACGCGCCGGCGAATAAAATCAAGTTAATGCCGAGTGGGATCAGCACATAACGGCGTAGTCCTTTAGTACTGAGCAAACTAAGGCCCTGAAAGAAATAATGCATATAAAACTCCTGCATGAAGGCGAAATGGCCACTAGGGCGAGAGCTTATGAGGCAATGGCTTGATCTGCAATAGTTTTGCCGTGACAGGGGTACCTCATTTTGTTACAGTCTGTGAACCCTCAGCCCGGTTTCCAATCGTCTGGCATGCGCCTCAAACAGATCAAACTTGCCGGTTTTAAGTCTTTTGTTGACCCGACCCTGGTGCCGTTTCCAACGGCAATGACCTGTGTGGTGGGGCCTAACGGCTGCGGCAAATCCAACGTAATCGACGCCGTGCGTTGGGTGCTGGGGGAAAGCAGTGCGAAAAACCTGCGCGGCGATGCGATGACCGACGTGATTTTTAACGGCTCGGCGCAGCGTAAACCGGTATCTCAGGCTTCGGTGGAGCTGGTGTTTGAAAACACAGAAGGCCGGGTGCAGGGCAGTCTGGCTGATCGCAGCGAGATCTCCGTCAAACGTCTGGTCACGCGTGACGCGCAGTCGTTATATTTCCTCAATGGCAGTAAATGCCGCCGCCGTGATATCACGGACATCTTTTTAGGCACAGGCCTGGGCCCACGTAGTTATGCCATTATCGAACAGGGCATGATTTCCAAACTGATTGAGTCCCGACCGCAAGATTTAAGAGTTTTTATCGAAGAAGCGGCCGGCATTTCCAAATACAAAGAACGCCGCCGTGAAACCGAAACCCGCATCAGCCACACCCGTGACAATCTGGACCGGCTGAGTGATGTGCGGGAAGAACTCGGCAAAAACCTCGATAAGCTGCGTCGCCAGGCCGCAACTGCAGAGCGTTACAAAGAATTAAAAGCGACAGAACGCCGGCTAAAAGCTGAGTTGACCGCGCTGCGCTGGTACTTTTTCAATGAACAACTGCAACAGGCTGAGCAGGCACTGGCTGTGCTGGAGACCGAATATCAGCAGTTTATGACTGAGGGTTCCGGCGCTTTTCGTGCGCTGGAACAACTGAAACAACAGCAGCAAAACCTGCGTGACAGCCTGGTCCAAACACAGCAACGCTTTTATCAGCTCGGCAGCCAAATCACCGCACTGGAGCAACAACAGTTACATCAGCGCAGCCGGCGCCAGCAAATCCATGAGGAAAAGCGCCAGTTGCACAACGAGATTGAGCAAGGCCTGGATCTGCAAGTGGCGGAAGAACAACAACTGGCAGAGCTGGGAGCGTTGTTACTCGAATTAGCGCCGACATTGGAATTGCTGGAACAGCAACATGATGAGTTGCAGCAGGCCTATCTGGACGCTGAACATCGCGGTGCCGATAGTCAGCGCGCCTATCAACAGGCGCAGCAGCAGGCTTTTGCGCTGGCTCAGCAAATACAACAACTTCGACTGTCGGCGGAACACTTACACAATCAGATCCAGCGGGCGCAGCAGCAGGACGAGGCACTGGCAATCCAGCTGCTGACGTTGTCGCCACAGCCGCTACAGGCTGAATTGCAATTGCTGCAACCGCTGCAGCAACAACAACGCAGCCAATGTGAGACGCTTGCTGCAGGGCTGGCCGCAACCGAATTGCAGCTGGAGGCAGTGCAAAAACAGTTACAACAACGTCAGCTTGAGGCTAAAACCACCACACTGGAACTGGCAGCACTGGCGCAGCAATATGGCGTGCTGACCCAACAACTGCGACGGCTGGAAGCAGAACAACCACTGTTGCCTAAGCTGCAAATCGCGCCTGGCTGGGATATCGCAGTGGCGGTGGCGCTGCAGGCGCTGAATTTCAGTCAGCCGGCGGCTGAATTCCCAGCTATTGCACCGGAACATCATCTGTTGCAGCCAATTAACGGCATTTTTGCCGCGCCAGAGCCAGAGCCAGCGCCTGTGGCGGGTTTAGCCACGCTGGCTAGTCAAATCGCGGCTGATGCCAGTGGGCAGAAACAAATTCCGGCGCAGTTCTGGCAAATCTTTTGTGTGCAGGATTACGCACAAGCGCTGCAGCTACAATCCAGCCTTGCTGCCGGACAGTCGCTGATCTGTCCCCAAGGCCGTTGGCTCGGGCCAAACTGGCTGCTGGTGGCTGACCTGCAGGCCCGGCAAAATCCGCTGCAGCTGCAACAACAACTGGCACAGCTCACCGCACAACAGCAGACGCTTAGTGCAGCACAACAACAGCTGGAACGGGACGAAGTGCAGCTTTATGCGCTGCTCGACCAGCTGAGGCAAGAACTCAGTACCGGCCGCCAGGCGCTGGCAACGGCGCAGCAGCAGCTGCAAAGTAGTGTGAATCAGCAGCAACAACTGGAATTTCGTCTGACGCAGTACACACAGCAATCCACACAGTTGCTGACACAGCGCCAGCAACTGGCGGACGATATCGTGCTCTGGCAGGAACAGCAGGCGCAGCAGCAGGAACAATTATTACTGCTGGAAGACGACGCCGCTCTGCAGCAGGACACACAGCGACAGCTGCAACAACAACAAGATGTTCATCAGCAACAGCTCAAGCAACGGCGGGAACAGGAGCAACAACTGAATCAGCAGCTGACCGCGCAGCGTCTGCAGCAGGTCAGTCTGGAGCGGCAATTAGAAGCAGCTCGGCTGCATCTGGTGCGCAGCAACAGCCAGCAACAAAAACTGCGAGAACGCCTGAGTTTACTGACCGATCAACTGGAATTACTGGATGAGCCGGATCTGGCCGCGCAGGAAGAACTGCAGGCGTTGATTTTAAGTCGCGATGATACTGGCGCCGGGAAATTGCAACTGGAGCAGCAGTTGCAGCACACCGATGAGCAGATCCGTGCACTGGAGCAAGGCCAGCACGGCGTTCAGCAACAGCTGACCGCGCGGCAAAAGCAAATGGAACATCTGCGTCTGGATGCCGAAGGCTTCCGCGTGCGTGCCAACAACATGCTGGATTTGCTGTCTGAGCAGCAAGTGCAACTCAAAGAGTTGCTGCAGACGTTACCGGCAGATGCGCAAGAGCAAGTCTGGCAGAATAATCTGGAAAAAACTGCCGAGGCGCTAAGCCGGCTAGGACCGATCAACCTCGCAGCGATTGATGAATTTAATCAGCAGGATGAACGGAAAAAATATCTGGATTTACAACATGATGATTTAACCGCGGCACTCGAGACGCTGGAAACAGCGATCAAAAAAATCGACCGCGAAACCCGGCAGAAATTTAAAGCGACTTTTGATGCGGTGAATGAAGGCCTACAGACTTTGTTCCCGAAAGTATTTGGCGGCGGCAGCGCCTATTTGGACCTGACGGATGACGATTTATTGGAGACCGGGGTTAGTATCATGGCGCGACCCCCTGGTAAAAAAAACAGTACTATTCATTTATTATCCGGTGGAGAAAAAGCGCTTACCGCTTTATCATTGGTGTTTTCTATTTTTCGGCTCAATCCGGCCCCCTTTTG
>JAIXSW010000597.1 GCA_027484495.1 Gammaproteobacteria bacterium | reverse complement strand
TTTTATCATATTTTCATCTAATTTTTTTCAAAGAAAATATTTAATCTACCAGCGTCAATTAGAGCAGGTGTAACCAAATTATCAAAATAATACAGACGCTGCCTGAAGGGAAAACAACAGTACCTCTGTCATTTTACAGCGATTTTAGGGAGACCAATTGAAGTGAACTCAAATTTGTCCTTGAGCTTAGCGGCAGCTATAGGTGCCGCAATAACAGTCATGGCTCTGCAATTTTTCGGTACACCGACACAAACTACTACAGCAGCAATAAGTGCTGCGACGTTAGATTTCTCAGATTGTTCAACCCAAATAAATAAGTTCGCTTCCAGCGACAAGCTTGCAAACCAGAACGCCAACATTCAACCCGAAAGTCACACACAGCAGGAACAAACTGTCGATCCTGTCAACGCACAAAAAAATACATCTTTGCAACCGAAGGCCTATGAGTTACCCGAGGCGGAACTGCAGGCGTTAACACTACAGCACACCATTGCACCCTACATCGCTAACTTAAAAGCCGTTTTACAACTGTCCTCACAACAACAACAGCAGCTTGCCACTTTGGCTACGCAAAAAGCCGAAGCTGATTTGCTGGAGTGGCAAGCACAGCGACAACAGCTGGCAGCAGGCAATCCTGACGTGAACGTGTTGGACCAGCATTATCGGGATGTGCTGCAACAAAATAGCGAGCACTACGTACGATCAGTGCAAGCTCTGCTATCAGCGCAGCAATATGAGGCCTATGTTGAGCACGAGATCTCGTTGGTCGAGCAACAAAAACAACTACAAATCAGCAATATAGCCAGCAGACTACGCCATGTTAACGGCATTGACGAATTCCAGCTTCAGGAAGCTACACGCCTTAGCACCAAATTATTCAGCACCACAAACAAGATTTTGCCGGGCGCAACAGCCAGCCCTTTTGCACCAGGTTTAATCAACACAGATCCAGAGGTTCTGCAACAACTCAGTTCAGTGCTAAATCAGGAACAACTACAACAAGTTGGAATTTACTAAAGGAGAATATATGAAAGCAAAAGTGATAGCCGCTGTGTTGGCGTTCTCGTGTAGCCAAGCTTTAGCGGGCAACTGCCCTGACGGTAGTTGGGGCACTTGGGAAACACGGATCGTCGACGTGCGGGTCTGTGATCGTGTGACTGAAAATTACACTGAATCGCAACGGGTTTGTGATTACTTAGGTTGGGGCCACTTAGATTTAGCGTATCGTTCGGATGCTGTCGACATTGACCAATCCAAACTTTATTCTAGACGGGATGTAATAAATACGGCACAAAGTTGTCCGGCCTCAAAATCCATCTCCGAAATGGATTGGTATCAGCAAAAAAATACCAAACATCTAAAGATGGGACGGTATTCTGGCTCCCTTTTCAAAACTTCAGATCGAGTTGAAACTCAACAAAAAACCCGAGTGGTCGAAACGAACTGCCGGATAGTCCAGCAGGAAGAAACATATTTACGTTGCGGTTTGGAGCCGTAATCAGCAGTGTATCGCCCTGATGAAACACCGAACTAAAGTTGAGCGCCGGTCAGCGATCCCTAAACTGACCGGCACTGTTTTTGAAATACAGATGCAGTGCTGTCGATGTCACAGCGGTAAGGGACTAACATCCTACCTTCACTCACATTGGGTCCAGCGGCAACCCCGAATCCTGCTTCACCTGTTCAATCACCACATAAGTGTGAGTTTGCAAGACGCCCGGCAAATCAACAATCCGGCCTAATACCGCGCGATAAGCTTCCATACTGGATAAACGCAGTTTCAGCAGATAATCAAAGCCACCGGCCACCATGTGGCATTCGGCAACTTCGGCGATTTGCACCACCGAGTCGCGGAACTGGTCGAAGATAGCGCCGGTGGTGCGGTCCAGGGTGACCTGAATAAAAGCTGCAGTGCCGAGTCCTAATTTGGAGGCCGACAATTTAGCGCCATACCCTTCAATAAAACCTTCCTGCTCGAGCTTGCGGACGCGGTCAATGCAAGGGCTTGGGCTTAAATTGACGCGTTTGGCCAGCTCCACATTCGAAATCCGGCCATCCTTTTGCAGAGTGTCTAAAATGGTTCTGTCGATGCGGTCCAACGGCCGACCTTTGGCATTCATAGCTGATTCCGTATTTTTTCTGGTTAAAGCATTATAAAACCAAATTATATATGGTTTAAATCGAAATTTAGCCACCAAATACGGTAGTGCTTTCACTAAAATGCAGCATTTATTTTAAATCAACCGAGATAAAAATTATGCTATTTCACGGCGAACTCCCCTCCCCAAGCCCTCTGCGCCAGACCCTGCGCCAGTTCTACCGCGCAGATGAAGCCCAGGTTCTGGAAACTCTGTTACCGCTGGCCGATATTGGCGATCAGGCCCGCTCCCGTGCCTGGGAACGCGCCCGCCAGCTGGTGGTGAATATCCGGCAAGCACAGATTGGCAAAGGCGGTGTGGATGCGCTGTTAAATGAATTCTCGTTGTCGACCGAAGAAGGTCTGGTGTTGATGTGTCTGGCTGAAGCGCTGCTGCGGGTACCAGATAAACACACCGCTGACCGACTGATCCGCGACAAATTATCTAATGGCGACTGGAGTTCGCATTTAGGCAACAGCGAGTCGCTGTTCGTCAACGTCTCAGCCTGGGGCCTGTTATTGACCGGCAAACTGGTCAATTACAGTGACGACCATAAAAAAGACCAGTTTGGTTTATTAAAACGCACCTGTGGCCGTCTTGGCGAGCCGGTGATCCGTCAGGCCGTGCGTTATGCCATGCAAATCATGGGGACGCAGTTTGTCATGGGCACCACGATCAACAAAGCCGTGGAACGCGCCACTGAACTGGAAGCCAAAGGCTTCACCTACTCGTACGACATGCTGGGCGAAGGCGCCCGCACCATGGAAGATGCCGACCGTTATTTCCAGAGCTACATGATGGCAATCAATGCCATCGGTACAGCGGCGAAAAAACGCGGCCCGCTGAAAAGCCCGGGTATTTCCGTTAAATTGTCCGCCATTCACCCGAAATATCGCTTCTCACATCGTGATCGCGTGATGGAAGAATTGGTCCCACGGTTAAAAACGCTGGCGTTAGCGGCCAAAGGCTATGACATCAGCTTCACCGTGGACGCCGAAGAAGCGGATCGCTTAGAGCTGTCGATGGACGTCATCGAAGCCGTATTCGCCGATAAAGATTTAGCCGGCTGGGAAGGTTTTGGTCTGGCGATTCAGGCCTATTCCAAGCGTTGTCTGCCGCTGATTGAATGGCTGCGTGAACTGACTGTCCGGGTCGGCCGCAAACTGATGGTGCGTCTGGTCAAAGGCGCTTATTGGGACAGCGAAGTCAAAATCAGCCAAATCGAAGGCCATAACGACTTCCCGGTATTCAGCCGCAAACCGTCGACCGACGTGTCCTATCAGGCCTGTGCCCGTAAACTACTGGAATACCGCGACAGCATTTATCCGATGTTTGCCACGCACAACGCGTACACCGCCGCCACCATTCTGGAAATGGCGCCGGATCGCAGCGGTTACGAATTCCAGCGTCTGCACGGCATGGGCGATGCGCTGTACGACCAAATCGTTGCTGAAGATAAAGTCCCGTGCCGGATCTACGCGCCGGTTGGTGAACACTCAGATCTGCTGGCGTATTTAGTGCGTCGCCTGCTGGAAAACGGTGCTAACAGCTCGTTCGTGAATAACATCGTTGATGAAAGTATTCCGGTGGAAAGCTTGCTGACCGATCCGGTTGAACTGGTGCGCAGCTGGAAACACAAACGCAATACTCAAATCCCTTTGTCAGCCAACCTGTATGGCGATGAACGTAAAAACTCCAAAGGCATTGATTTAACAGAAGTGGATGCTATTACCCCGCTGCGCAGCAATATGCAGCAATGGCTGGCGACAGCGACCAGCGTCGCTCCGGTCGAAGGCGCCAAAGCGGTGCGCAATCCGGCCAACCATGCCCAAGTGATCGGCTATGTTGAGCATCACACGCCAGCACAAATGCAAGCAGCAATTGACCGTGCCGAAGCGGCATTCCCGGCCTGGAGCACAACACCGGTTGCTGAGCGCGCCCGTCTGCTGCGTGCTTTAGCCGATGCCTTGGAAGCGCATCGTGATGAACTGATGGCGATTTGTGTCAAAGAAGCTGGTAAAACAGTGCCGGACAGCGTAGCCGAAATTCGTGAAGCCGTTGATTTCTGCCGCTATTACGCTGCGCGTGCTGAAGCGATGTTCACCGGTACGCCGCTGCAAAGCCGTGGTGTGGTGCTGTGTATCAGCCCATGGAACTTCCCACTGGCGATTTTCTTAGGCCAGGTCACGGCGGCCGTTGCCGCAGGTAACACTGTCATTGCCAAACCTGCTGAACAGACGTCGTTAATTGCCATTCGTGCCATTGAACTGTGGCGTGCCGCCGGCCTGCCAGCTGGTGTGGTCGAGCTGACCATTGCGCCGGGCCGGATCATTGGTGAACACGTGGTACCTGACTTACGCATTCAGGCGGTGATGTTTACTGGCTCTACCGAAACCGGTAGCTGGATCGGGCGCAAACTGGCTGAACGCGGCGGTGAGCCGGTGCCTCTGATTGCTGAAACCGGTGGTCAAAACTGTATGATCGTCGACTCCACCGCATTGCCAGAGCAAGTGGTCGATGACGTGGTGTCTTCAGGCTTCCAGAGTGCCGGTCAGCGCTGTTCAGCGCTGCGGGTATTGTTCCTGCAAGAAGACGTTGCCGACAAGATCATTCATATGATCAAAGGCGCGATGAAAGAGCTGCATGTTGGTGATCCAGCGTTGTTCTCTACCGATGTCGGCCCGGTGATTGACCAGAAAGCCCTGACCGGCCTGACGGCGCACGTCAAATACCTCGAAGGCAAAGCCAAACTGCATTATGAATGCCCGATCCCAGCGGGTGAAGGTCATTTCTTCTTTGCCCCACGTTTATACGAAATTGCCAATCTGGCCGTGCTGCAACGCGAAGTGTTTGGCCCTGTGGTGCATATCATCCGCTTTAAAGCCGAACAGCTTGATGATGTGATCGCACAAATCAATGCCAGCGGCTACGGTCTGACGATGGGTGTACATAGCCGCATCGCCGAAGTGACCGCGCAGGTCGCGCGTGAAGTCAAAGCCGGTAACATCTACATCAACCGCAATATGATTGGTGCAGTGGTCGGTGTGCAGCCATTTGGTGGCCGTGGTCTGTCAGGAACTGGTCCAAAAGCCGGCGGTCCGTTCTATTTAACCCGCCTGATTAAAGACAATCTGCAGGTGACTGAAGCGCCATTGTCAGACGACAAAAAGGCCAGCCTGCTGGCTGCGCCAGGCCACGACAACGCGTTGCAGCAAAGCCTGCAACTGGCAGCAAAAGCGCAGGTGGAATGGCAGAAGAAAGATATTACTGCGCGTAGCTCCGTCATTCGCCAATTCATGGCGCAGCTGGCTTCCAATGCTGTAGTGGTGAAACAGGAAGGCGATTTGGCACAAGTTCTGGCCAGTGCGCGGGGCCTCATCGGTCATATTGAAAAAGAACTGGCTGCACCAATCCAGCTGCCGGGACCCACTGGTGAATCCAACCAGCTGCACCTGGAAGCCCGTGGTGTCGTCGCTTGTATCCGCGATGAGTCCGCTTGCTTTAAATACTGGATGTTGTCAGTACTGACCGCTTTGGCGGCAGGCAACGCTGTGGTTGCAGTGGTTGAAGATAAAGACCTTGCAGAAGCGGAAGCGATCCGAAAAGTGCTGCTAAACGCCAATCTGGCACCGGCCTTGTTCAGTGTCGCCAAACTGACCCAGCTCAAAGCGCTGATCAGTAACCCGCTGGTCGCCGCCGCTGTGATTGAAGCTGGCAGTGCAGTCAAAGCGCTGACCGGTGAACTGATTGCCGCGCGCGATGGCGCCATTTCACCACTGATCACCACCCCAGCCGATGAGCGTCTGCTGCACCGTCTGGTCACGGAAAAAACCGTCACGATTAACACCACAGCAGCCGGCGGCAACGCCTCGCTGATGACGATGAGCGACAACGCGGTTTAAACTGCCTAACTTTGGTCAGCTATCACAAGGCCCGCTGCTGCGGGCCTTTTTTATTCATGGTGCGCCACTTTTGCATTTTCCGGCACTTTTGCTTATGTTCATGCAAACAACCTGCAGGCTATTGATATGACAAAACAAGTAGTTCCAATCGACGAGCTCGCGCTTGGCAGTTATGTCACTGCTGTCGCCCGCCAAACGGGTGATGTGGTGATTAAACACGCAGGCTGGGTTCGCAGCGAACTACTGATCGCGACACTCAAACAAAAAGGCGTGCTGGAAGTATTTATCGATCCGACCAAACAGCTGCCACCACCGAAAGAACTTCCGGCCGCAGCGGCAGAATCTGAGCCCATCACTGTCACACCCCGGGCCGATTTTGCTCAGGAGTGCAGCCGCTCTGAACTGACCTTACAAAGCACCCGCCAGCAAACTGCCACGATATTTGCACAAATGGCGCAGGCCGACAGCGTAGATTTGACGCAGCCAACGCAAAACTGCGACAGATTGCTCGATAGCAGCAATCGCAATCCGCAGGCATTACTTTATCTGCAACAAGTTCTACAGGAAGATGATGTGCTACTGCGTCATGCCGTGCGTTGCGCCTGTCTGATGGCGGCATTTTGTCAAAGCCTGTCACTAGCTGAAGCGGAAGCGCGTGACTACACGCTGGCTGCGCTACTGCACGACGCCGGTAAGGCCCAGCTGAAACAACTGTTTCCACAGGAGCAACCCACGGATCTGGCAGCCCTGCCTTATAGCCTGACCTTGTTAGAGCAATCGGCTTGTCCGGCCCGTAGTCTCGAGGCAGTCGCCGGACATTTGGCGCCTTTGGCTGAACAATCCGCGCCAGCGAGGTTGCTTGCAATTGTGAACCGCTATGCCAATCTGCAAGAACTGGCAGATCTCGGCAAAATAGACATTACCAGTTTAAGAACTCAGTTATTAGCGGCTGCAGGTCAAACGCTGGAACCGCAACTGACACAGATGTTTCTCAGTGGAATGGGGCTTTATCCGCCGGGTTCTGCTGTCAGGCTGAAATCAGGGAAATTGGCACTGGTGCTGGAGAACCACCCAAAATACGCGGATAAACCCAAAGTGAAGTTGTTTTATCACAGTGTGCACCGGCATCATTTGCCGGCGAAAGTACTGGATCTGGCTAAACTGCCGGAAGAGCATATCGTCGCGCCAGCTGATCTCAGCCAGTTTGCTTTAGATGTGCGCCAGTACTTTTAACGGCAGACGTCGCAGTTAGGGTCGGGTTTTTAAACGATACGACCACTCCGACAGCGCTTCCATACTGAAAAGCTGTCGGCCAGTTTGCATCAGTACATATTGAGGAGTGATTTCTTTTAACTGAATATCTGCCGTGATCCACTGGCCTTCCTGTAAATCCTTGCCATTCACTTTCACCCAGCGCTGTTTAGGTTCTGAAGCATACACATGCGCTTCAAAACGTAATGGTGCGATCTGGCGTTGCAGCGAATCATCCAGCGTACTGATATCACGGGCTGGCGCCGCGTGCTCAGTGATCTTCGCCGGCCGACTGGCACCTTTTGCGGCTTCCAGCGCGTATTGGAATTTGTCTTTTAATTCCTGAGGCACTTCGTCGGCGCTCAGATCCGGCTGCCGTGCCGGCAATTCTGCGACCGGTGCATCAGGATCCGCTTCCTGCATCGGCATTCCTTCATCAAACTGCTCCAGTACTGCCACCTGTTCATCGAGGCTTTGCCCCTGAGACACCTCAGGCTCTGCTGAAATCACCAACTGCGCTTCTTGCTCTTCGCTGGTCGGCACTGCGGTGAGATCACTGAGGATCAATCCGGGATTTGCCGGTGGTAAAGCCGGAGCAGCAACCGGAACTATCGGTGCGGCAACTACAACGGCAGCAGGCTCGGCGACGGGTTTGTGGGTGAACCAGAAAGCCAGCGCAAACCCAAGCCCCAGCCCACAAAGCACTAACAACACGATGGCCAGATATTGCCAGCCACGTGACGGCGCGGCCGGCGCAGCTGCAGTTTCAGCGACAGCATTATTCTGTTGTTTCAGTGCATCCATTAATAACGACATAAAAAACCCGGACTCCGGTTTAACTTAGGTTTGTAACCATAACAAAGACAGACTAACGCCAAGCGCCAGACACAACACAAACAATAACGGCCACAGCCAGACCGGCAGACCCGGTTTTTGCGCCAGCGGCTTAATCGCCAGAATTTCGCCGGCGGCCAACTCGATCAATTTGCCATCAATCAGGGCCTTCTGCTGGCTGTAACCACCTAACAAAGCGCGATCACATAACAAATTCAGCAGGCGTGGGATACCCCCAGAAAATTCAAAGAGTTTTTTCAGTGCACTATCAGCAAAAACCGGTCTGCTGCAACCGGCCACCTGCAATCGATGTTCGACATAATACTTCACTTCCGGCAAGGTCAGCGGCATTAAGTGATACCGCGCCGTGATCCGCTGCGCCAACTGGCGTAAATCCTGACGTTGTAATAATTGCTGCAATTCCGGCTGGCCAATCAGAATCACCTGCAGCAACTTTTTGGTATTGGTTTCCAGATTAGTCAGTAACCGCAGCTGCTCCAGTACCGCCGGCTGCAGATGCTGGGCTTCGTCGATGATCAGAATGGTATTGATGCCAGCCTGATGGTTCTTTTGCAGTTTTGTCGTGATTTTATCCGTCAGTAATTTCAGGCTGGCGTCGGTTTTTTTGTAGCGGATCTTCAATTCATCACAAATGGCGGCCAGCAATTCCAGTTCAGACAAAGTCGGATTCAGGATAAAAGCCACTTGGGTATTGGCCGGCAGCTCCGCCAGCAAACAACGCGATACGGTGGTTTTACCTGTCCCGACTTCACCGGTCAATAATACAAAGCCGCCGGCATCGCCCAAACCATAACGTAAATGCGCCAGTGCTTCAGTATGACGACTGCCGAGATACATAAACTCAGGGTTCGGCGCGATCGAAAACGGCTGGCTGTTCAGACCAAAAAATGCGGTGTACATGGCTTCCTGCTCAGACCTGGAGCGCAATTGTTGCTGGAGCGTTATAATGGCAAAAAATCACCTGTCAGGAAAGCGTGTGAAGATTTATCTTGTCGGCGGCGCCGTGCGTGATGCCTTGTTGGGACTGCCATGCCAGGACCTGGATTTTATGGTTGTCGGGACCACTCCCGAGCAGATGCTGGCTGAGGGCTATCAGGCGGTGGGCAAAGATTTCCCGGTGTTTATCCACCCAACAACCAAGCAAGAATATGCATTGGCGCGCACCGAGCGGAAACAAGGTCAGGGATATACCGGCTTTGCCTGTTATTACGCGCCGGATGTAACTCTGGAAGAAGACCTGCTGCGCCGCGATCTGACCATCAATGCCATGGCGCAGGACCCGAACACCGGTGTGATCACCGACCCATATGGCGGTCAACAGGATTTAGCGGCCAAAGTGCTTCGCCATGTCTCGGCAGCGTTTGTGGAAGATCCACTGCGCGTCTTACGGGTAGCGCGTTTTTACGCGCG
>JAIXSW010000113.1 GCA_027484495.1 Gammaproteobacteria bacterium | reverse complement strand
TTTACCGATTTCAATAACATATGTCACACCTCATCATTGATGATCCAGGTATCTTTGCTGCCGCCGCCCTGCGACGAATTCACCACCAGGGATCCACGTCGTAACGCGACCCGGCTTAACCCGCCGGTACTGCAATATAAATCGCGGCCCTGCAAAACAAAGGGGCGTAAATCGAGGTGACGCGGTTCCAGCACGCCGTCGCACAAGGTCGGCGCTGTGGAGAGTTGTAAAGTCGGCTGGGCGACAAAATTGCGCGGATCTGCCACTATCGCCTGAGCCATCACGGCGCGTTCAGCCTCGGTCGCCCGCGGGCCAATCAGGATGCCGTAGCCACCGGACTCATTCGCCGGTTTCACCACCAGTTTGTCCAGATTGGCCAGCACATAAGCACGTTGTTGTTCGTCGGAACACAGATAAGTCGGGACATTGTCGATCAGCGGTTTTTCACCCAGATAATATTCAATGATCTGCGGCACATAGGCGTAAATGACTTTGTCATCTGCCACGCCGGAGCCTGGCGCATTGGCTATCGCCACCTGCCCTTTGGCCCAGACGTGAAACAGGCCCGGTACGCCTAACACTGAATCGGGCCGAAAGACGGTCGGATCCAGAAAGACATCGTCAACCCGCCGGTAAATTACATCGACGCGGCGCAGACCATCCAGCGTGCGCAAATAAACACCATCAGCCTCAACCTGCAAATCGGTGTTTTCTGCCAGCTCAATGCCCATTTGCTGTGCCAGAAAACTGTGCTCAAAATATGCGGAGTTGTAAATACCGGGGGTCAGCAGCACGATACAAGGCACCTCACCGGGTCTTGGCGATAGTGACGCCAGCATTTTCCAAAGCTGATGCGGATAGTCATCGACCGGCACTATGGTTGAGTCGGCAAACAACTCCGGAAATACCCGTTTCATCACGGTACGGTTTTCCAGCATGTATGACACACCGCTTGGCACCCGCAGGTTATCTTCCAGTACCAGAAAACGGCCTTGTTCGTCCCGAACCAAATCGGTGCCGCAGATATGGGACCAGACGCCAAAAGGGGGCGATACGCCCCGACATGGTGCAAGGAAGTTTTTTGACTGCAATACCAAATCTGCCGGCACGATACCGGCACGTAAAATACGCTGGTCGTGGTACAAATCGTCGATAAACAGGTTTAACGCCTGCAAGCGCTGCATCAGTCCGGCACTGGTACGACGCCATTCGCTCAGTGGAATGGTGCGCGGCATTACATCGAGTGGCCAGGCCCGATCGATATTCTGACCTTCGTTATACAAGGTAAAACAAACGCCCATACTACGGATGGTCTGGTCCAGCTGCTGTTGACGGCGCAACAGCTCAGTCGTGCCGTGCTGCCTGATAAAGCGGGCAATCGCACTGGCCGGCGCCCGTGCAGTACCTTGTGGCGTCACCAGCTCGTCAAAACAATTTGCTAAATGCGGATATCCGCTGAAACTTTGCCCCATCACCTGTCCCCGCTCTGTGTTCACTGCCTGTCCACTGCCGCTCAGCAACGTCCATGTGTTAGCACTGTGCCTTGAGCTGTTCTGGTGCAATCAGGCACACTGTATACACAGAGCAGCAAGGCTTGTGCCAGTCAGCTGCGATGGCTTCAATCAGGTATAAATCAGCCAACAGGCGGGTAAAAATGCTGAACTTGCAGCGATGTGAGGGGAAATCACAGGCGGAAAAAAAGCGGGAACAATTCCCGCTTTTTCATCTTAGTGCACACAGGCTATTCCTGGAACAAAGTCTCAATATTCAGACCCTGATGCGTGACAATCTCACGCAGCCGGCGCAGTGCCTCCACCTGAATTTGCCGCACGCGCTCGCGCGTCAGACCGATTTCACGGCCGACATCTTCCAGCGTGGACGGCTCATATCCAAGCAAGCCAAAGCGTCGTGCCAGCACTTCGCGTTGTTTTGGATTCAGCTCTTCCAGCCAAAGCACCAGGTGCTGCCGGATGTCTGCATCCTGCAGCTCAGTTTCCGGACCCAGCTCTTTTTCATCAGCCAGAATATCCAGTAACTGCTTTTCAGAAGAACCGGCAACCGGCGTGTCCACTGATGTAATTTTTTCATTCAGCTTCAACATCTTGCGTACTTCTTCGACCGGGCGGTCCAGCGCAGCAGCAATTTCTTCCGGCGTAGGCTCGTGATCCAGCCGCTGTGACAATTCACGGGCTGCACGCAGATAAATGTTCAACTCTTTCACCACATGGATCGGCAGCCGGATAGTCCGGGTCTGATTCATAATGGCGCGTTCAATCGTTTGGCGGATCCACCAGGTGGCATAGGTTGAGAAGCGGAAGCCACGTTCCGGATCGAACTTCTCCACAGCGCGGATCAGACCCAGATTGCCTTCTTCAATCAGATCAAGCAGTGCCAGCCCGCGATTGATATAACGCCGGGCGATCTTCACGACCAGCCGTAAGTTACTTTCAATCATGCGTTTGCGGGCAGCTGCATCACCTTTGAGGGCCAAACGGGAAAAATAAACTTCTTCTTCAGCACTCAGCAATGGGGAAAAACCAATCTCGCCGAGGTAAATTTGTGTCGCGTCCATCGCGCGTTGACTGTCGTCACGGGTGAACACATCGTCGGGCGTGTTTTCTTCTTCAGTGGCAAGATTTGCCATATCAGGCTCTGCGGCGTCGTCATCCAGCATTGCCACGTCTTCGGTTAATTCTGCTTCCTTGAAATCAACTACTTCATCTTCGTCTTTTTGTCCCATATCCGTCTCCCAGATCTACAAGGGTCACGCCTCAATGCCAGAAGTCCATTCTTGAATGATGCGATTGTGTGCTGTTATTTATTTCAGATAACGCAGCGGATCGACAGATTTTCCCCGATAGCGGATTTCAAAATGCAGTTGTATACGGTCTGCATCGGAATTACCCATTTCAGCGATGGTCTGGCCTGCTGCTACCGATTCGCGTTCTTTCACCAATAAACGGTGATTGTGAGCATAAGCACTTAAAAAATCGTCATTGTGTTTGATGATAATTAAGTTGCCATAACCCCGCAGTGCATTGCCGGCGTATACCACCTGACCTGCTGCTGCCGCTTTAACCGGTGTACCAAGTGCACCACCAATATCAAGACCTTTGTTACCGTGTTCCTGACTGGAAAATTTCGCCAATATCGGGCCTTTCACTGGCCAATGCCATTGTCGAACGTCCCCATTAATGGTACTGTTCTCGGTTTTTTCGGGTTCTGCGACCCGTTCATTTTGACCATAACGCTTTTGATTTTGCGGTGCAACTACTTTAGCGCTTTTTGATGCAAGAGCCGAACTGTTTGAATTTGAATGATTCTTATTTGGTCGAAGGCTTGTTGGACCTGACTTCCGAACAACTGCTGCATCATTGTTATTGTTTGAAACCACCAGCACCTGACCGACATAAATCATGTAAGGTTCAGCGATATGATTCAGCTTGGCCAGACTGCGATAATCCATGCCATTGCGAAATGCGATAGAAAATAAAGTGTCACCGCGCTTGACCTGATATGTATCCGCTTGCAGTGGAGTGGCGGCTTTTTTCCGGCTTTGCCAGCTATCAACCGGAGCCGGACTGCTATTCGTACCACAGCCACTGACAGTCAGCAGCAGACACAACAGCATGGCCTGACGCCCCCACAGACCTGTTGCCGTTTTTTGTTCCGACATCATCCGGCGCATCATCAAATCAACCATAAAGCAGCCAGCGCCATCGGTGTCAGCATCACAACAAACGGCATCGGGAACATCACTGACTCAGTGAAACTGAAGCCAAACAAATAACGCCCGGCGTGGCAGTGTTGAGGCCACACCAATGCTTTGTCGTACATCCACTGAAAAATCCGCAAATACCAACTCCTGAAAAAACGATCAGGCCAGCTCGCCTGGCACTAATGGGACAAAACGCACTGCTTCGACGTCGGTCGACGGATAACTGTCCTGCACCCGGGTATAAACTCTGAGCATCTGCTCCTGGGCTCCGACCGGGATCACCAGCCTGCCACCATCAACCAGTTGATGTAACAGCGCATCCGGCACTTGGGTCGGTGCCGCCGTTACAATGATGCAGTCAAATGGTGCTTTGCTGTGCCAGCCAAGCCAACCGTCACCATGTTTCATTGCCACATTGTGCAAATCCAGCTGATGCAGCCGGCGTTTCGCCTGAAACTGCAAAGATTTAATCCGTTCCACGGTACAGACTTGCGGAAACAGCCGCGCCAGAATGGCCGTCTGATAACCGGAGCCGGTACCAATCTCTAACACTTTTTTCGGCTGCCAGGGTGTGCCATCACTGTTGGCCTGCAATAACAACTCGGTCATCCGCGCCACAATATAAGGCTGGGAAATGGTCTGACCCTGGCCAATTGGCAGCGCAGTATTCTCATATGCTTTATGCGCTAAAACCATTTCAACAAAATGATGGCGCGGTGTTTGGGCAATCGCCTGCAGTACGTCGGCCGCTTTAATGCCATCGGCCTGTAATTTTTGCGCTAAAACCTGCGCGCTTCTTGACGTTGCGACGGCCATCAGAACCGGATCCCTTCAAGCCATTGCTGCAAAGGTTGCAGGCTGCGGTAAGCGGTCATGTCGATTTGCAGTGGCGTGACTGACGCGTAGCCATTGGCGATGGCATAAAAATCGGTGCCTTCGCCGGCATCGAGTTCCGGCCCCAAAGAGCCATACCAGAAAATACGCCGGCCCCAGGGGTCTGTGGTACTGGTCATGGTCTCGGCTTTGTGGCGCCGACCCAGTCGCGTCACCTGAATGCCTTTGAGTTCACTCAGCGGCACACCTGGTACATTGATATTGAGAATTTGATCAGCCGGCAGCGGATGGGATTTTAACTGCTGAATAACTTTGACGGTGACATAAGCCGCGGTCGCAAAGTGATCTTCGTCACGGCTGGCCAGCGATACAGCAATGGCAGGCAGTCCCAGATGCCGGCCTTCGGTGGCCGCGGCGACAGTGCCGGAATACAACACATCATCACCTAAATTGGCACCGTGATTGATGCCAGCGACGACCAAATCCGGCGCTTTATCACAGAGCTGACTGATCGCCAGATGCACGCAGTCTGTGGGCGTGCCATTCACAGCAATAAAGCCATTATCCAGTTGCTGCGTGCGCAGCGGATTGAGCAAAGTCAGCGAATTACTGGCACCACTGCAATTTCGGTCGGGACCGACCGTGGTGACGGTGGCAATCTCGGCCAAGGCCTGTTGCAGCACCAAAATGCCTTTGGCATAGACGCCATCGTCATTACTGAGCAATATCCGCATTTAGGACTCCAGAACTGCGATATCCCGACGGATATCCTGATAATTCACCAGTTCCCGCAGCACCGACGTGGCAAAACAGCCGGCTGGCAGGGCAAAACTGAGCTCGAGTGTATCATGCAGCCACTGATAACTCAGCGCTTTTGGCACTAAGCGCACAGCGCGCCGTTCGGTATTGACGTTCAGCGCCACCAAGCCATCAACCCAGTGTTGCCATGGCATTAGTTGTTGTAGTTGCCAGTTCAGCGCTTCACCTTGCTCCAGTACTTTACCAACGCCTGGCAAGATAGCGGTCGGATGAATGTCGTGCTCACTGAGACGGCGCTGAATGTCGCTATCTGCCGGGTCGACCTGGAACACCGAGCCGGAACCGTCCAGTTGGACGACGCTGCCGGGCAATAACGTCACGAAACCCAACTGTTGTAAACGCTGTGACACTTGTTGATTAAACAACATCGAACGGCTGGCAGACAGCGCCAGACCACGGATTTGCCGATCGCTGATACTGCCGCCGCTGAACAGATGTTGCGCCAGCTGCAGATTGCCACCATCGCGGCCAAAGCGTTGTTCGCCGTAATAATTTGGCACCCCGGCACTGATGAGTTGCAGGCGTTGTTCCAGCTCGGCGACATCAGAGACGTTGCGCAGGCGCAGCCGGAAATGATTTTGCTTAATTGAGCCAATTTTGAGCCGGCGCT
Organism: Gammaproteobacteria bacterium; assembly: GCA_027484495.1. Lineage (GTDB taxonomy): Bacteria > Pseudomonadota > Gammaproteobacteria > Enterobacterales > Alteromonadaceae > Pararheinheimera. The sequence goes on along the minus strand of JAIXSW010000113.1, from coordinate 6,898 downwards.
GATGGCGTACCGACTGTAAAATGCGCACACCTTCAATCTGCCATTGGCTGTAGTCCAGTTCCTGCTTGATTGGCACCGGCAAACAAAACCACTGGCGGGTAATGGCGTGGCGGTCTTTTAACCCGGCATAACTGACTAAACGGGATTTGATGCCGGCGGCTTCAGCAATTTGTTTCGCGACATATTGCGTGTTCTGGCCGATTTTTTCGACCTGCAGCAACAAATGCTCGCCGGCGCCGGTCGGCGTGAAACTGAGTTCCTCGTCGACGATAAAATCTTCCGGGGTACTGCGCAGTAACGCGCGACAAGACGGCTCGCCGTACAGATACGCCAAAGACGGAAATTGAATTTTTTCGCTGAGGCCGGTCATGCCGATTTCACCAGCAACACCACGGCTTCCACCGCAATACCTTCTTTGCGGCCGACAAAACCCAGTTTTTCAGTGGTGGTGGCTTTGACGTTGACTTGCGACAGTTCAGTGTCGAGATCTGCCGCCAGCACTGTACACATCGCATTGATATGTGGTGCCATTTTTGGCGCTTGCGCCATGATAGTCACGTCCAGATTGCCAATGGCATAACCTTGCGCTTTGACATCGGCAAACACTTTACGCAGCAAAATCCGGCTGTCGATGCCTTTAAAAGCTGCATCAGTGTCGGGAAAGTGGTGGCCGATATCGCCCAGAGCCACCGCACCTAACAAAGCATCAGACACTGCATGCAACACCACATCACCGTCTGAATGGGCCAGTAAACCCTGCGGGTAATCAATCTTGACGCCACCCAGCGTCACCGGGCCTTCACCGCCAAAAGCGTGCACATCAAAACCGTGGCCAATACGAAAAGGGATCATGCCTGCTCCAGATAAAAACGCGCCAGAGCTAGATCCTCTGGCTGAGTGATTTTGAGATTGTCTGCGCGCCCCGCGATCAACTGCACCGGATGACCGGCCCATTCCATCGCAGAGGCTTCGTCTGTGATGGCGGCTCCGGCAGCTAAAGCGCGGCTCAGCGCGTCGCGTAACAATAATGTCGGAAATAACTGTGGCGTTAATGCATGCCAGAGCTGGCGCCGCTCAACAGTGTGTTCCACCAGACTCGGGCCCTCACCGGGTACATGTCCGCGTTTCATCGTGTCACGCACCGGACTGGCCAGAATGCCGCCGACGCCACTGGTCAGGCAGGCCTGCAGCAATTTATCGATATCTGCGGTCTGCACCAACGGGCGCGCGGCATCATGTACCAAAGTCCAGGGAAATTCGTCAGCATCGATAGCCGATAGCCCGGCTAGTACCGAATCGGCGCGCTCTGCACCGCCATCGACCCGGCGAACTCGCGGCTCTGCGGCAAGCGGTAGTTGGTCAAAGTAGGGATCTGTCGGTGATAACGCCAAAAACAGCTTGGTTGTTTGTGGCAATGCCAGCAGTTTAGCGGCGGTATGTTCAAGCACGGTTTTGTCGGCAAGTTGCAGGTACTGCTTCGGCCGGTCAGCCTGCATCCGGCTACCCACGCCGGCGGCCGGGATCAGCATGGCAATGGTCATTTTTTGTCCTGCTGTGCCACCAGACGGAAAAACACTTCGTCTTGTTTAATCAGGCCCAGTTCGTTGCGCGAACGCTCTTCGATGGAATCCAGTCCGCTTTGTAAATCGGCCACATCAGCCATCAGCATTTTGTTGCGCTTCTCCAGCTCTAAGTTGCTGTTCAGATGCACTTTCAGTTCTTCCTGATGTTTAAAATACGCTTTCACGCTGTGTGGACCAAACCACAGACGATATTGCAACGCACACACCAGCGCAAACAGCATTATGATTAACAGTCGCATAACAAATCCGGAAACGACAATCTGCCGGTATTATGCAGGCTTGAGATCCGGCTGAAAAGCCCTGATGGCTTATTTTACGCGGGCTGGACGCAGTTCGTCCGGTCGGGAAGCGTGGGGTTTGGCGAAATTCTGCCAGTTCAGCCGGCTGGCCAGCAACATTTCACGCAAGCTTAACAGCCGTGGCGTTTTCCGTTCACCGTTGCGCCACTGGTGGCCACAGCAAACCGCGGTCAGCACTGACTTACTGGGTTTTAGCAATAATTTATGTTGATTATCAGGCTCTTGTGGCCAACCGGCCAATGCAAACCAGCCATGTTCGTTACAGTGGATGCGTTGGCCGTCTCGGTCTATTTCATCGACGGAATCCAACACGATCTGTTGCACGCCCTGCTGCTGCGCACCGGGTGGCTGCACATAAACCGGCACTAATAAACCTAACTTCGCCGATTTACTGTAGTAACTGAAAATACTGGCGGATTCGTCGACATGCGGCACCGGACATTGTTTGCTCTGGCTGTGTAACCAGCAGGCATTCTGGCTGTCGAGCGTCAGCGGCGATGGGTATTGCAGAATTAAAGTGGCGGCTTCACGCACATAAAACGGCAGGCTTTTCAGCCGGCGCGGCAAAAACGGCAGTTGTTCCGGCGGCGAAAGTGCCAGACGTGCCAGTTCGCGCTCGTACAAGGTATTGCACAGCTCAGCATAGGTCAGGGATTGCTCCGGATTAAACCAAAGCTGATTTTGCATCGTCATGACTGAATGTTAACCAACCCTCTGCACTTTGACTAGGGCTTTGACCCGCGCTTTGCCCAATCGTTAAACGCAAAAGCAGTCGCCCGGATCACAAAGGCACCAAGCAAAGAGCCGGCAATTGCCGGCTCTGTGACTCAGTCAGTCGATCACTGACCTTTGATTTCAGAACGGCCGCGATAAGGTGCTTTTGCACCCAGCTCCTGCTCAATCCGCAGTAACTGGTTGTATTTCGACACGCGGTCAGAACGGCATAATGAACCGGTTTTGATTTGACCCGCTGCAGTGCCAACGGCTAAATCGGCAATAAACGAATCTTCAGTTTCGCCAGAACGGTGTGAAATCACGGCGGTGAAACCAGCATCTTTCGCCATTTTGATGGCGGCTAAAGTTTCAGTCAGTGAACCGATTTGGTTAAACTTGATCAGGATTGAGTTGCCAATGCCCTGCTCAATACCACGGGTCAGGATTTTGGTGTTGGTTACAAACAGGTCGTCACCGACCAGCTGGACTTTGTCGCCAATTTTATTGGTCAGATCTTTCCAGCCATCCCAATCTGATTCATCCAGACCATCTTCAATTGAGATGATCGGGAACTTGGCGGCCAGACCTGCCAGGAAGTCATTGAATTCATAGGACGTGAACTCTTTGCCTTCACCAGACAGTTTGTATTTGCCGTCATGGTAAAACTCAGATGCTGCGCAATCGAGCGCCAGAGTGATGTCTTTATTCAGCTCATAACCGGCGGCGGTGACGGCTTTAGAGATCACCGTTAACGCTTCTTCGTTTGATTTTAAATCTGGTGCGAAACCACCTTCATCACCAACTGCAGTGTTTAAGCCCTGCGCGTGCAGTTCTTTTTTCAGCTGGTGGAAGATTTCGGCGCCCATGCGCAGTGCTTCGGCAAAAGACTTCGCGCCTACTGGCTGCACCATAAATTCCTGAATGTCGACGTTATTGTCGGCATGCTCACCACCGTTGATGATGTTCATCATCGGAACTGGCATAGAGTAAACGCCTGGCGTGCCGTTCAGGTCAGCAATGTGCTGATACAATGGGATTTTTTTATCAGCTGCGGCTGCGCGGGCCACGGCTAAAGACACCGCCAGAATGGCATTGGCACCTAATTTTGATTTAGATTCAGTACCGTCCAGGTCGATCATGATCTGGTCGACTTTCGCCTGATCATAAGCAGACTGGCCGATTAATGCCGCTTTGATTGGGCCATCGATATTGGCCACCGCCGTTTTGACGCCTTTGCCTAAATAACGGCTTTTGTCGCCGTCACGCAGTTCTAACGCTTCACGGGTACCGGTTGAAGCACCTGATGGCGCACAACCACGGCCCATTACGCCACTGGCCAGAAATACATCGGCTTCGACGGTCGGATTGCCACGCGAGTCCAGAATTTCACGGGCGACGATATTGATAATTTCAGACATGTTATTCCCCTGTAGACCAAAGCAAAAAAGCCGCGATCGAGATCGCGGCTTCATTATTATTTGGTCGTTTGTTGCTTCTGATATTTATATGCTGCTGCGACAAACCCCTGGAACAACGGATGACCGTCGCGTGGCGTCGAGTTGAATTCCGGATGGAATTGCCCGGCGACAAACCAGGGATGGTTTGGCAGTTCAATCATTTCCACTAACTGATTATCCGCAGATAAACCAGAAATAATCAGGCCAGCCTCTTCAAGTTTCGGAATAAAGTGATTGTTCACTTCATACCGGTGGCGGTGACGTTCACTAATGACGTCCGCACCATAGGTTTCGCGGGCTTTGGTATTGGCCTTGAGGTTACAGTTTTGGCTGCCCAGACGCATAGTTCCGCCTAAGTCGGAATCGCCAGTACGAAGTTCGACCTGGCCTGCGCTGTCCAGCCACTCGGTGATCAAACCAACCACCGGGTAAGGCGTGTCCTTATTAAACTCAGTTGAATGCGCGCCTTTGAGGCCTGCGACGTTGCGGGCAAACTCAATCAGTGCGACTTGCATCCCCAGGCAAATGCCAAGGTATGGAATTTTGCTTTCACGGGCATATTTGGCAGCAATAATTTTGCCTTCGACACCACGTTCGCCAAAACCGCCCGGTACCAGAATACCATCAAGGCCAGCAAGGATCGTTGGGCCTTTGGTTTCGACATCCTGTGAATCGATGTATTTGATCGTCACAGTTAAACGGTTTTTCAGCCCGGCATGATTTAACGCTTCGTTGACCGACTTGTACGCATCTTTTAATTCGACATACTTGCCAACCATACCAATAGTGACTTCGCCGGTCGGATTGCTTTCCTGATACAGCACCTGTTCCCATTCGGTCAGGTCAGCTTCCGGGCAAGTCATGTAGAAACGACGGACCACTAAATCGTCCAGGCCCTGCGATTTTAATAAAGCCGGGATTTGGTAAATGCTGGAGACGTCTTTTAACGAAATGACTGCCCGCTCTTCCACATTGGTGAACAGGGCAATTTTGGCTTTTTCATTGGTTGGGATGGCACGGTCAGAACGACACACCAGAATATCCGGCTGGATGCCGATAGAACGCAGTTCTTTGACTGAATGCTGCGTCGGCTTAGTTTTGATTTCACCGGCAGTGCCAAGGTATGGCACCAACGTTAAATGCATAAACAGCGCGCGTTCGCGGCCAATTTCTGTACCCAGTTGGCGGATTGCTTCTAAAAATGGCAGCGATTCGATATCACCGACTGTACCGCCAATCTCAACGATAGCGATGTCATAACCTTCAGCACCGGCGACAACACGGGCTTTGATTTCATTGGTGATATGCGGGATGACCTGAATGGTCGCGCCCAGGTAGTCGCCACGACGTTCACGACGTAGCACTTCAGAGTAGATTTTACCTTGGGTAAAATTGTTCAGACGGGTCATCTTGGTGCGGATAAACCGCTCGTAGTGACCTAAGTCTAAATCGGTTTCGGCGCCGTCTTCGGTGACAAACACTTCACCGTGCTGGATAGGGCTCATGGTGCCCGGATCGACGTTAATGTACGGATCCAGTTTCAGGATCGTTACCTTCAGGCCACGTGCTTCTAAAATTGCCGCTAATGATGCAGCAGCAATGCCTTTACCTAAAGATGAGACAACCCCACCCGTCACGAAGATGTATCTTGTAGTCATGAGACCCCTGAGACAACGTTGAATTTAATGGACCAATAGCCAATACACACCGGCAGCAAAGCAGCTTATTCCGGACGGTAAGATTATTGGTATCAGGACGGGCGGAAAGTATAACAAAGACCTGCAGTCTGCTCAATCAAAATGCCAGATTGGTTGTTTGCCAGGTCCGGGCATTACAAAAGCGCAACAACGCCATTAAACTGTGCTAAAAATGCGGCGGGTTAATTCAAAGCGGTTTGTATGACGATTTCCGACCAACTTTTACTGATGTGCAGCGCCATCGGCGGCCTGAATGGCTTGCTGTTGGCGGCTTATTTTTTCTGGCAACGCACTGAACCCCTAACTCATCGGCTGCTGGCGCTGTTATTGCTGATGCTCAGTGTCCGGGTGCTGAAATCGGTGCTGTTTTATTTTAATCCGGATATTGGTAAGCAGATCCTGCAGCTGGGGTTGTCTGCCTGTTGGATGATCGGTCCCATTCTATATTGTTACGGTCAGAGTATCTGCCGCCCTGACGCCTCATGGCGCCGGCTGCAATGGCAGCTCGCGCTGCCTTTTTTTGTGATCGTCATGGCAGGGATGCTGTGGCCCTATCAGAACAACCCGCAGTTATGGGGCGGTCTGTTCTATCAGGTGATTAACTACAGCTGGTTGTTCTATATCGGGCTGACCGTTCTGCTGCTGTGGCGGACACAGCAACGAAGCGCCAATCCGCTACTGCTGACATCAGTAAGATTCCGGCCACTGCTACTGATGATTTTAAGCAATGGCCTGATCTGGTCGGCATTTTTTTTCGCATCTTATACGTCGTATATCAGTGGTGCTCTGACGTTCAGTCTGCTGTTGTGTTTTAGTGTCCTGACCGTATTTTATCGCGAGAAGCCGTTACCGCAGACGCCGGAAGCCTATGCCAATAAAAAACTCACGGCTACCGAGGCCGGGCCATTGATCAGTCAGCTCGAACAATGGATGCGACAGCGCCAGCCATACCTGAACGCAGATCTGACGATGCCGAAACTGGCAAAACAACTGGGCTGGCCCAGTAGCCGTTTGTCGCAGTTACTCAATGACAATCTGGCGCAAACTTTCCCGGACCATATCAATCACTGGCGGATCCAGCATGCCAAAACTCTGATGACCGTGGAGCCGGCGCTGAAGATGCAAACACTTGCCGAACAATCCGGTTT
>JAIXSW010000480.1 GCA_027484495.1 Gammaproteobacteria bacterium | reverse complement strand
TCACCAGCGCAACTGCAGCGTCCGGTCGCCACATCTGCCTAATCAGTAAAATTGCTGCTACCAGATAATAGAGCACGACTGCCATCCCAGCCCCTGTGACGCCAAAAGCAGGCACAGGTCCCCAACCGAAGATCAATAGCGGGGATAACGGCAATAAAAGCACAGCGCCAGCCAAACTGATGCGCGCCGGTGTCGCTGTATCGCCGGCGCCCCGCATGGCCGCGGATAGAATGGCAACCAACCAAATCAGCGGTGATGCCATAAAAATGATGTTGGAGTATGCCAATGCAGCCACAAGAGCTTGACCTGACACGCCCATAACCTGATAGAGCTGCGGCCCGCCAAAGATCAGTACTATCGTGCATATAGTCCCGAGACAAAAGGCCACCCAAACACCATGCCAAACTAGTGAAGCAGCCTCTTGTGGACGACCGGCGCCGACGGCACGGGCGACAGCTGCAGCGACACCACTACCGAAACCGCCATTGGCCATCATTTGCATCAACATCAGCAGCGGAAACACCACCGACACGCCGGCCAAAGCATCGGAGCCAAGGGAGCTAACAAAGTATGTTTCTGTCAAGCCAACAAAAGTCTGGAGCAACATGACTGCAATAGTTGGTAAGGCCAGAGTCAGTAACACCGGCAGTACCGGGCCCGATAGAATCGCCGTGGTTCTGGCCTGTGTAATCGCAGTCGCAGTGCGTGATGTACTCATGATTGCTGCTCAGCATGACTATTCCAGCCGCCACCAAGGGCTTTGAATACCTTAATCGATGCCCGAACTGCAGCAATTTGGGCCTGGAGATGGGCATCGGTCATTCGTAAGAACCTTTCATCAGCCTGCAGGACTTCAATCTGGCTCACGACACCTTGCGTATAGGCGGCCTGCGCTGCCGACCGTGCTTGATCGAGTGATTGTGTTCCTTGCTGCAAAAAGAACACCTGTTGTTCCATCTTCAGCAGTTCAGTAAAGCTATTTTCAACCTCTTCTGTCGCACGCAGATTCGCCAGTCGATATGCAGCTAATAGCTCCGCTTCGCGTCCTTTGGCGTGGTCGATCTGCGCATTGATGCGGCCAAAATCAAACAAACGCCAGCGTAATCCGAGGACCGCAGTCGCCTGACTGCTTGCGTTGTTAAATAGCTCGCTGGATGTTGCAGTTGCACTACCAATCAGACCACTAAGAGAAAACTTCGGATAGTACTCCGAAATTGCCTGGCCGAGCTGTGCATTGGCTGAAACAAGTTTGCGCTCTGCGACAATCAGATCAGGACGACGTCTTAACAAGTCCGCAGGCATGCCGATGACTTGTAGCGACGGAATTGCAGGGAGAGATCTAACGCTGGCCAGTTCTTGTTGGTATGTCCCTGGCAAAGCGCCTAACATCACATCTAGCGCGTTCATCATCTGCTGCAGACTTGCTTCTAACACAGGTACTGCAACACGCGCTTGCGCCAGCAAACTTTCAGCCTGATCAAGTTCTGATTTTGCAATGAGTCCATGTTCAAATAACAAACGAAGATTTGATACCAGCGCTTGTTGAGTTTGTAGCTGTCGATTTGCCACATCTAAGCGCAGTTGCAAACCACGAGCATGGATGTAAATGTCTGCTGTCTGCGCCGCTACCACCAACTGTATCGCGACTTTGCTTGCTTCAGCAGCCTGATAATCAGCCAAAGCGGCCGCTTGTCCCTGACGTAGGGAACCAAACAGATCTAATTCCCAACCGATGCCAAGATTTGCTTCGTAACTGTTGCTGTATCGACTGTAACCTGGTTGCAGAGTCAGTAATTGGCCTATTGGCGTCTCGGTTGACTGATAAGCTCTTGCTCCGTATCCATCAATGTTCCCCGATGGCAACAATGCGACATTTGCTGCTGACAGTCCCGCTTTTGCCTGTTCAATTCGGGATTGTGCCTGGGTTATTTCCAGATTTTGCTGCAATGCCAGTTGAATTAAACGTGTCAGTAAAGGGTCTTGGTAGCCTTGCCACCAAGTCTCAAGAGCGGTTTGCACAGCGGCTGACCGCTGCGTCACTTCCTGTTGCCCGACAAACTGTTGTTTGGAGTTGATCTGGGGAGCAACGTACTCTGGACCAACTGCGCAACCACTGATAACACAGGCGATCACCAGGGCAAAGCTTGGATGTTTAGTTGTCATGTGGCCTCTCAAATATGGTTACTTGCCTGTGACCGTATCTTAAAATGGTCACCTGATCGTGACTATATTACCAATCGGTCACTTGTTGTCAATTATTTCTGTGAATAGTACACTGTGCGAAATTTGCTTAGGTTGATGGGTTTTGCAATATATGAGTAACGAAGACAACTATTCGGTTTTACAGCGCGGTCCGGCCGATCATGATGTCAGGGACCAGATAATCCTGGCGGCTGGAGAGCATTTCAGTCAGTATGGATATATGAAGACAACAGTCTCCGACCTCGCTAAATCCATTGGTTTTTCAAAGGCATACATTTATAAATTCTTCACTTCCAAACAAGCGATTGGCGAAATGATTTGTGCCAAATGCCTGCGCGAAATAGAAACCGAAGTGCGGGCAGCCATAGACGCAGCGGAAAAACCACCAGAGAAGCTGCGGCAGATGTTTAGAGCCATGGTTGAGGCTGGTTTGCGACTATTTTTTAATGATCGCCGATTGCATGAAATCACTGTTGCTGCGGCCTCGGAAGGCTGGCAAGCCACAGGAGCCTATGACGAACGCATGCGACAATTGCTACAAGACATTATTCAGCAAGGGCGTCTATCGGGCGACTTTGAACGGAAAACACCTATGGATGAAGCGGTTACATCCATTTATCTAGTAATGCGTCCTTACCTGAATCCATTGTTGCTGCAACATAGCTTTGACCGAGCTCGGGATGCCGCCACCCATCTATCCAGTTTAATTCTGCGGAGTCTTTCGCCTTAATTGATCTGTGACTATTGACTAAATTGGTCACATGATTAATGATAAATCCTCTAAACGACTGGTCTAGGGGATCCATTATGTTTCAGCACCACCTCATTTCACTTACTGCCATCACCGTACTCTCGCTCACGTTGACTGGGTGTAACGATGAAGACATTTCAGATCCACGTACCAATGCCCCCCTTGTTCGAACGGCGATGATTGAAGGCGCGTCGATATCTACGCGTACATTTACTGGGGTGGTCGCGGCTAAAGTACAGAGCGATCTTGGCTTCAGGGTCGCTGGCAAGATCAAAGAACGCCTGGTCGATACTGGCCAGATGGTCAAGCGGGGTCAGGTGCTGCTTCGGCTTGATCCGATAGATTTGCAACTTGCCGCCAATGCACAGCAAGCTGAGGTCGTAGCGGCAAGAGCACTGGCAAAACAGACCTCTGACGATGAAGCGCGTTTACGTGGACTGCAGGGGACTGGGGCGATATCAGCTTCAGCTTACGATCGCGCCAAAGCAGCCGCTGACTCAGCACAGGCGCAATTAAAGGCAGTTGAAGCACAAGCTGAAGTCTCGAACAACTCTAGGGTCTATACCGAACTGCTCGCAGATGTTGACGGCGTCATCATGGAAACACTGGCCGAACCGGGTCAGGTGGTCTCTGCGGGTCAGCCGGTAGCACGGCTGGCTCATATGGGCCCACGTGAAGCGGTTATCCAGTTACCGGAAACGCTGCGTCCTTTGCTGGGTTCCACCGCGACTGCAACCTTGTTTGGGGGTGAGCAATACAGCGCAGCAGCCCAATTACGTCAGTTATCAGAAACCGCAGACCGACTGACCCGTACTTTTGAAGCACGCTATGTACTGAGCGGCTCGCTGGCGAAGGCGCCTCTGGGCTCGACCGTACAGATTCAACTTACCGATGCCCCTCACTCAGAAATACCTCAGCTGCAAGTTCCGATCACCGCTTTGTTTGATCAGGGCAAAGGGTATGGTGTTTGGGTCGTCTCCGGCACACCGGCTCGGGTGAGCTGGCATCCGGTCACTGTTCGCCGAATTGACACTGAACTTGCTGTGATCAGCGGTGCGCTGAATTCACAAACTCGCATTGTCACGCTGGGGGCTCATCTATTACAGGATGGTAATCCGGTGCGTGTTCTCGACACTGATGTCGCAGGTGCGACTCAAGGAGCATCGTTATGAGCGGCAGCCGTTTTAACTTGTCAGCGTTGGCGGTACGGCATCGTTCCATCACGGTGTTTTTAATTATGCTGATTTCATTGGCCGGAGTTGTGTCATTTCTTAAATTAGGCCGGGCCGAAGACCCTGCATTTACCATTAAAGTCATGACCATAGTCTCTGCCTGGCCAGGGGCTACCGCCGAGGAAATGCAGAACCAGGTTGCTGAAAAAATTGAAAAGCGTTTACAAGAACTGCGCTGGTACGACCGTACGGAAACCTACACCAGACCCGGCTTGGCATTTACGACTTTGACACTGCTCGATAGCACTCCGCCGACTGAAGTCGAGGAGCAATTTTATCAGGCCCGTAAAAAAGTCGGTGATGAGAGCGTCAATCTGCCTGCGGGGGTTATAGGTCCGATGCTCAATGACGAATATGCCGATGTCACTTTTGCGCTGTTTGCGCTCAAAGCCAAGGGTGAGCCTCAACGATTACTGGTCAGGAACGCAGAGTCGTTACGCCAGCGCTTACTGCATGTGCCTGGGGTAAAAAAGGTCAATATTATCGGCGAGCAGTCTGAACGGATCTATGTGGAGTTGTCACACGAACGGCTGGCAACTTTAGGAGTGAGTCCACAGGATGTGTTTGTCGCACTGAATCAGCAAAATGCCCTGACGCCAGCTGGCTCAGTCGAAACCAAAGGGCCAGCAGTATTTATCAGGCTGGATGGTGCCTTTGATGAGCTGCAAAAGATCCGCGACACCCCGGTCGTGGTGCAGGGACGCATCATTAAATTATCCGACATTGCTGAGGTTAAGCGAGGTTACGAGGATCCCGCGTCATTTATCGTCCGCAATGGTGGCGAGCCTGCATTGCTGCTAGGTGTCATCATGCGTGAGGGCTGGAATGGTCTTGATTTGGGCAAAGCTTTGGATCAGGAAGTTGTAGCCATCAATGCAGAACACCCCTTGGGGATGACTTTAAGCAAAGTCACTGATCAGGCGGTCAATATCAGCGCTTCAGTAGATGAGTTCATGCTGAAGTTTTTCGCTGCACTGTTAGTTGTCATACTGGTTAGTTTTCTGAGTATGGGCTGGCGCGCCGGCATGGTCGTGGCTGCCGCTGTCCCTCTGACGCTCGCAGTGGTCTTTTTAGTGATGCTGGCGACCGGCAAAAATTTCGATCGGATTACCCTTGGGTCATTAATTCTTGCGCTGGGTTTATTGGTTGACGACGCCATCATCGCCATCGAAATGATGGTGGTGAAAATGGAAGAAGGCTTCAGTCGGGTGGCCGCTGCAGCCTATGCCTGGAGCCATACTGCGGCACCGATGCTGTCCGGAACTTTGGTAACAGCTGTCGGCTTTATGCCCAATGGCTTTGCCCGCTCCACCGCCGGTGAATACACCAGCAATATGTTTTGGATAGTGGGTATCGCACTGATCGCATCCTGGGTGGTCGCGGTTGTGTTCACCCCCTATCTGGGCGTGAAGTTGTTACCAGAACAACCAAAAACCGAAGGCGGCCATCACGCGCTTTACAATACGCCTCATTACAACCGTTTGCGCCATATTTTACAGCAGGTCATCACCCGCAAATGGCTGACTGCAGGAACAGTGGTAGCACTATTTGTCACGGCTATTCTGGGAATGAGCATGGTAAAGAAGCAGTTCTTTCCCATCTCTGACCGGCCTGAAGTCCTCGTTGAAGTGCAGATGCCCTATGGCACCTCTATCACTCAAACGAGCAGTGCTGCTGCTAAAGTGGAAGCTTGGCTTGCCAAGCAAGAAGAGGCTCGGATTGTCACCGCTTATGTCGGCCAGGGCGCACCGCGTTTCTTTTTCTCTGTAGGGCCTGAATTACCCGATCCGTCCTTCGCCAAGATCGTGATCAGGACCGACAATCAACAAGAACGTGAAGCACTGAAGCATCGCTTGCGCCAGGCGATAGCCGACGGCCTTGCTCCTGAAGCTCAGGTGCGGGTAACGCAACTGGTGTTTGGACCTTACTCCCCATATCCAGTCGCATACCGGGTGGTAGGGCCTGATCCGGACATCCTGCGAAATATCGCAAAT
>JAIXSW010000019.1 GCA_027484495.1 Gammaproteobacteria bacterium | reverse complement strand
TTTTTTTTTTTTTAGTACTACGCGCGACAGTTCGCGCCTGGCGCCAGGCCGGTCAGACCGTGGCCTTTGTACCGACGATGGGCAATCTGCACTCCGGCCATTTTAAGCTGGTCGATGAAGCCCGGCAGCGTGCCGACCGCGTGATCGTGTCGATTTTTGTTAATCCGATGCAATTTGGCGCCAATGAATATCTGGCCAAATATCCGCGTACCTTGACCGAAGATTGCGCCGGTCTGACCGATCATCAAGCCGATGCTGTGTTTACCCCAACACCTGAATTGATTTACCCACGTGGTCTTGAAGCACAAACCGCGGTTGAAGTGCCCAAAGTGGGTGATCAGCATTGTGGTGCCAGCCGTCCAGGTCATTTCCGCGGCGTCGCCACTATCGTCAGCAAACTGTTTAATCTGGTGCAGCCGGATATCGCGTTGTTTGGTAAAAAAGACTATCAGCAACTGGCGGTGATCCGGCAGCTCACAACGGATTTGTCGTTCCCGATTGAAATCATCGGCATCGATACAGAACGCGCCGCAGACGGCCTGGCACTGAGTTCACGCAATGGCTATTTATCCACTGAAGCCCGCGCTACGGCGCCGCTGATTTATCAGCAACTGCAATGGCTGCGCCAGCAAATCAGTGGCGGTTTCGCTGATTTTCGCGCGCTGGAACAGCAGGTGGCGGACACTCTGAGTCAGGCTGGCTTCAGAGCGGATTATATTCATATTTGTGACCGCCAGACGCTGGAACTGGCCGACAGCAACAGCAAGCCGTTAGTCATTTTGCTGGCGGCCTATCTTGGTACTACCCGCTTGATCGATAATCTGGAAGTCTGATGCCAACGGTATTGGAGCTTTGCGCCAACCTGCTGGTCGCAGGCTCCATCTGGCTGGCAGCACGCAATTCAGCCCTGACCTGGTGGGCAACCATCGCTGGTTGTGCTTTATTTGCTGTGCTCTGTTATCAGCACCAGCTCTATGCAGACGTCGTGCTGCAATTGTTTTTCATTCTGGCCGCTGTCTGGGGCCTGTTCAGCTGGCGATCGGCGCAGGCCTTGCCAATCCGGCAATTACCCAGCAAATACCTGCTGCCATACCTGATCGCTGCGCTACTCGTCGCGGCGCTCTACGGCGCTTTATTACATGCCTGGACTGACGCCTATGCGCCGTTTTGGGATAGTTTGGTACTGACACTGAGCGTGCTGGCGCAGCTATTGTTGATCCGGCGTTATCTGCAGAATTGGTGGTGTTGGTTGCTGGTGAATAGTATTGCGATCCCGCTGTATTATCACCGCGGTCTGGAACTGACCGCGGCGTTTTATGCGCTGTATTGGTTCAATGCTGCTTATGGCCTGTGGCAGTGGCGTCAATGGTTGTCGCCGGATAACGGATCTGGCTCTGCCGGTACTTCAGCTGACAAGTCAGCCGGCTGAGGCGCCACCCGCTTCACCCGGCCAGCTTTCACCAGCGCATCACGCAGCAAAAACTCAATCTGACCATTGACGCTGCGAAACTCATCGTCCGCCCAGTGCTGCAGCGCCTGCAGCATCTGCTCATCGATGCGCAGGGCAAAAGCTTTTTTAGCCACAACTCACCTGTTCGCGTTAATAAATAGTGCCGGTGTTAATCACCGGAGACACGCTGTGATCGCCACACAACACTACTAACAGATTGCTGACCATCGCGGCTTTGCGTTCTTCATCGAGCTGCACCACATCTTTTTCCGACAGACGCTGCAGGGCCATTTCGACCATGCCAACCGCACCTTCGACAATTTGCTGGCGCGCCATCACCACTGCCCGCGCCTGCTGGCGCTGCAACATCGCACTGGCGATTTCCTGCGCATACGCCAGATGGCTGATGCGCGCTTCAATTACTTCAACGCCGGCTTTGTGTAAGCGATTCTGGATCTCGGTGCGCAGCAAATCCGTAATGTCACTACCACTGCTACGCAGGCTGATTTCTGAGTCTTTTTCCGCTTCATATGGATAACTCGACGCCAGATAACGCAGCGCAGCTTCACTCTGGATATTAACGAAGTTTTCGTAGTCTTCGACTTCAAACACCGCTTCGGCACTGTCGACGACTTTCCACACCACTACCGCGGCGATATCAACCGGGTTACCGGCATGGTCGTTGACCTTTAATTTGCTGCTTTCAAAGTTTCGTACCCGCAAACTGACTTTTTGTTTGCTGTAAAACGGATTGGCCCAGCGCAGACCATTTACAAAATCAGTGCCGACATAGCGGCCAAACAACTGCAGTACGGCCGACTGATTCGGCTGCACCATATAAAAACCAAACCAGCAGATAAACACCGCAATACCAGCCAGCAGAGCCAGCACTTTGATCAGCGGCGGCATCGTCACAATCAACACGATAGTCGCAATCTGCAGCACGAATAACACAAACAATGTTCCAAAACCTGAACGCGCTTTGGCCGGGGTCTCTTTCAACATAACTCACCTCAATGTGATATCAATTTAATATCACATTAGATCGCATTGGATCTGACTGCAAGTGAATTGTTGAAAATTTCAGCGTTTAATAAAGCAAAAAACCGCCAGGAGCGGTTTTTAACAACGCACAGCGTTGGCCTGAAAGGTGAGCGCCATGGATGGCTGCGAATAAAAAACCGCCCGGAGGCGGTTTTTTATGTGTCAAAAGGATCTCAGGATCCTTGGCAGATCATAGCAGCGTGACTTTGGCGAACTTACGTTTACCGACCTGGAAAATGGTGCTGGAGCCTTTTTCGAACGTCAGCTTGCTGTCTTCCACTTTCACGTCACCGTTCAGTTTCACCGCGCCTTGTTTGATCATCCGCAGCGCTTCCGAAGTACTTTCGACCAGACCGGCTTCTTTTAACAGCTGGGCGATCGGCAGGTTGTCACCTTCAAGCGTCAGTGTCAGTTCCGGGATGTCATCCGGTAACGCGTTTTTAGAAAAACGCTGGATAAAGTCCTGGTGCGCCGCTTCTGCGTCTGCATCTGAGTGAAAACGGGCGATGATTTCTTTCGCCAGTTCGATTTTGATATCACGTGGATTGCGGCCTTCCGCTGCTTGTTGTTTCAGCGCGGCGATGTCTTCGATAGCGCGGAAACTCAACAGATCGTAATAGCGCCACATCAGATCATCCGAGATCGACATCACTTTGCCAAACATTTCGGTCGGGCTGTCGGTGATGCCGATGTAGTTGCCGAGTGATTTCGACATCTTCTGCACGCCGTCCAGACCTTCCAGCAGCGGCACCATCAATACGGTTTGTGGCCGCTGGCCTTCGTCTTTTTGCAGCTCACGGCCCATCAGCAGGTTAAAGCGCTGATCGGTGCCGCCCATTTCGATGTCGGCTTCAAGGGCAACAGAATCCCAGCCTTGCACCAGCGGATATAAAAATTCATGGATCGCGATTGACTGATTATTGGCATAACGCTTTTTGAAGTCATCCCGTTCCAGCATCCGCGCCACGGTCTGACGCGCAGCCAGCTTGATCATGCCGGCAGCGCCGAGTTTTTCCATCCACTCAGAGTTAAACGCAATGCGGGTTTTCGCCGGATCCAGGATCTTAAACACCTGATCCTGATAAGTCTTCGCATTTGCCAGCACATCTTCCCGCGTCAGCGGCTTACGGGTAACGTTTTTACCGGTTGGATCGCCGATCATGCCGGTGAAGTCACCAATCAGGAAAATCACTTCGTGACCCAGTTGCTGGAAAGTGCGTAATTTATTGATCAGCACGGTGTGGCCAAGGTGCAAATCTGGTGCGGTTGGATCAAAACCGGCTTTTACTTTCAGCGGTTTACCCTGCTTCAGTTTTTCAATTAATTCGTCTTCCAGCAGGATCTCTTCTAAGCCCCGCTTGATCTCGGCCAGGGCCTGTTGCCACTGCGTCATGCGCCAGTTCTCCGGATAATATTTCAGCGATTTATCTAAGTCCGCATTCTACTGCAACATTACTCCCGATTAAACGCACAAAAGTCTTGGATCTTGCAAAAAATCGTTATATGCTCATTTTTTACGTGGAAAGAACCATAATAATAAGAGATGCGCCTTCAATGATTTCATCTTTGCCTACTCCGCACCGTGTTCTGATAGCCACTCTGGCCACCATTCTGTCTGTGACGCTGCTTCTGCCTTCAGAAAAAGCCGAAGCGTCCAAAGACAACGAAAAAAACAGTTTAGAAGTCGGCAAGCGTTATAGCCTTGCAGTCCCTGTTGTCACCGAATCCTTACCTCAAACCGCTGAAAGTACCATTCCAACCGAAGACAACTCATTAGAGTGGATTTCGGTGGAAGTGAAAAAAGGCGACATTTTAGGTTCAGTATTTAAACGCGCGAAAATCGACACGCAAACCATGCAGGCCGTGCTGGATGCAGGGAAAGAAGCGAAAAACCTGACCCGGCTGTTTCCGGGCGCGCAATTAGAATTTGGTCTGAACGCGGCAGGACAATTACAGGAACTGCGCTATAACCTCAGCAACCTGAAAACTTTACGCGTCACCCGCAGCGATGACGGCCAGTTTGTCGCCAAAGAACTGCAAAAAGAAATTGAAGTACGCACCGAAGTGGTCGCTGGCATTATCAGCGGTAGCTTTTGGGGTTCTGCCATGAATGCCGGTTTGTCTGAAGCACAAATCATCGACCTGGCAAACGTGTTTGGTTACGACATCGACTTCGCGTTAGACATCCGCTCTGGCGATTCTTTCAGCGTGATGTTTGAACGCCAATACGCCGAAGGCCAGTTCATTGGTAATGGTGCTATTGTGGCTGCTCAGTTCCAGAACCAGGGTCAACTGTACCAAGCCGTGCGTCATACTGACGGTAACTTCTACAAGCCGGATGGCGGTTCAATGCGACAGGCTTTCTTGCGTGCTCCTGTCAACTTCCGCTACGTCAGCTCTAATTTTAATCCGCGTCGCTTACACCCAGTTCTCGGTAAAATCAAAGCACATAACGGTGTCGATTATGTCGCACCAATGGGCACGCCGATTATGGCGGCCGGTGATGGCAAAGTGATTGAATCAGCGATGAAAGGCGCCAACGGTAACTACGTCGTGATCCAACACGCAAACGGCATCGTGACCAAGTATCTGCACTTATCCAAACGCGACGTCAAACGTGGTGATAAAGTCAAACAAGGCGACATCGTCGGACGCTTAGGCGCAACTGGCCGTGTTACTGGCGCACACCTGCACTATGAGTTCGTGGTTGGTGGCGTACACCGGAATCCACGCACCGTCAAACTGCCACAGGCTGAACCTCTGCAGGGCGTTGCCCGCGTCGAGTTCACTAAAAACGCGAAGCAACAGATCGCACAGCTGAAAGCGCACGAACGTGTTGTGCTGGCTGCGAACCAATAATTCGTTGTGACTGCGGACCCCACTGCTGAAGCACTTTATATCGGCATCATGTCAGGCACCAGCCTGGATGGTGTCGATGTGGTGCTGGTCGACTTCTCCCCAGCTTATCCAAACCTTATTCACAGCTTATGCCTGCCCTACCCTGCTGAATTAAAAGCCGAATTGGCGCTTTTGGCACAACCTGGCGCCAATGAAATTGAACGTTTGGGCTTGGCAGAAGCCGACCTTGCCCATTGTTATGCCAACGCAGTTCAGTTGCTATTGCAGCAAAGCGGCATTGATCGCAGCCGGATCCTTGCGATCGGCTGTCACGGCCAGACGATCCGGCACAGACCCAAGGCTCGTCAGCCATTCAGTTACCAGATTGGTGATCAGCATCGACTGGCGATGCTCACGCAAATCCCGGTGATCGCCGATTTTCGCCGCAAAGATATCGCTTATGGCGGACAAGGTGCGCCGTTAGTGCCCGCCTTTCATCAGGCGATCTTCGCATCTGAGCAGCAAGGCCGCTGTATTCTGAATATTGGCGGCATCGCTAACATCACATTGTTGTTGCCGCATCAGCAAGTACAGGGCTTTGATACCGGTCCCGGCAATTGTTTGTTGGATAACTGGATAGAGTTACAACAAGGTAAAGCCTATGACGCCAATGGTGTTTATGCCGCGAGCGGTCAGCTGGATGCTGCTTTACTTGGCCTGTTACTCAGCGATCCTTATTTCCATCAAACCGGGCCCAAAAGCACTGGTCGTGAATACTTTCAGCTGAATTGGTTACAACAACAGCTACAGCAACTTCAGGCGGCAACTGGCAACATGCCTGCACCTGCAGATGTACAACGCACGTTGAGCCGCTTTAGCGCCGGGACTATCGCGCTGGCGGTCAGCCGTTTTGTCGTGTCTGAAGTCTATGTCTGTGGCGGCGGCGCACATAACGCCATGCTGTTACAGGATTTGGCGGAATTGCTGCCGCAATGCCGGATCGAGACAACGGCCAGTTTAGGCGTCCATCCGGACTGGGTCGAGGCGATGGCTTTCGCCTGGCTGGCGTATGCTTTTGATCAGCAAATGCCCGGCAACGTGCCCGCAGTGACTGGCGCCAGTCAGCCGCTGGTATTGGGCGTGCGCTACACGCCCTAACCTAGATCTTCGTCGTTATTTCGCGACAGGGGCAAAATTCCCAACTGCTGCTGCAAACTGCAAAATCGCCTGTTGCCAGCCCTGTCCGAGCGTATCAACCAGGGCCGGATAGCCCTCGTCCGGCTGTGGTAATTGCAGCTGGAAGCTCTGACTATGCACCTTGTCTCCCTGCAGCAAATGGAAACGTCCGCTCACGAGCGCAATACCCTGCTGCTGGCCATGAAACTGTTCGACTTGCACCAGTAACCGCACAACATCACCGGCAGGCTGCTGAGCTGTAACCCGATAAGCCGGTAATGCCTGTTGTAAACCGTTTACCAACAGACGCTGCAGCTGCTGATCCAATGGATCTGCCCACTGATGCTGAGTTGTTTTGTGCAATTCAACGGCAGAAGTCTGCAAAATCAGCGAGTTACTGTTTAAATAGGCCGCGACCATCACAGGTTCAACATACAACACCGGCGCAGCGGCATTCGGCTGCGCTGTCGCTATTACCGTTTGGGGCAACTGGTAATAACGCAGCTCCACCGACGAGCTGCAGGCTGCCAATAACGTCAGCGCGGTCAGTCCGCTCAGAAAAAATCCTGCTTTCATGGTTGGTTTCCTTGCTCTGGTTCCGGATCCGCCGCTGGATCTGCGCTGATGATCAGGGCATTACTTTGTTGGTTCAGCGTTTGCACCACCGGCTGTAAATCCCGTAGTACTTTGTCCATCGCCTGTAAATTACTGTTGATGCGCTCATACACCGGGGAGCCCGGGCTTAAGCCTGTCAGCGTTTTGCGTAAATCCGCCAGGCTTTTATTCACTTCAGCCGGCAATTGCTGGGTGGCATCGGCTTTGACCAGCGCATCGAGACTTTGTACCAGTTGCTGACTTTGTTGCATCAAATCTTTGGTTGCGTTCAGCGTGGCCGAGCTATCCGCCAGCACTTGCTCCACTGGTAAATTGTTGATTTTATCCAGCGCCTGCAGCACTTTCTGTTCAATATGGCCAAGGCCGCTGCGGCTGGTCGGCAGAATCTTATAGCCGGCAAATTCTGGTAATGGCTCTGGTAATAATGGCGTTGCCACTATCGCCGGTGTCTCTGCATCCGTTGTGACATTCGCTGTCACGCCATCGCTTGGCGCGGCAACGACCGCTGGTGCAGCGGCTGGTGTTGCCACGGCTTTGCTGTCAGCATCCACTTGATTCAGGTCGATATACAAACCCCCCGTCAGCAAGTTGCCGGTTTTTAGTACCGCACGCAGGCCCTTGCTGACCGCCTGATCCAGCTCCAGTCGTAATTGCGGTAACGTCAGATTGTCATAGAGCCGGCCGGTTTCAATCCGGATCAGCACTGGAATGCCTTTGTTAAAGGCAACCTCCAACGGATTTTTCATGTTAAAGAAATACGGCACCGAAGCGACGGTCCCGATCCGCACACCGCGATATTCGACCGGTGCGCCCGCAGTCAGGCCGCGGATCGATTCATCAAAAAACAACAGATATTCGAGATATTCGTTGTACAGACCATCCTGAATGCTCTTGCGATTTTCAAATAGCTGGAAATCAGCATCATCAGCAACTTTGTTGCCGGCTGGCCAGCCATCGAGTACATCAAAAGTCACACCGCCGCCGAGCAACGTGGCCATAGATGCCATCTCGATCCGCACGCCTTCGGCCGACATATCCAGGGCCATGCCCGACGCTTTCCAGAAGCGCACATTTTCGGTCACCAGCGCATCATAAGGCGCGCGGATAAACAACTGATAGCGCATGTTGCGCTTGGTCATATCGAACTCGCTGCGCTCAACAGTCCCGACGTCATAACCACGGTATAAAATCGGGTCACCAACCGCCAGTGCGGCCGCGTCACTGCTGCTTAAAAAGATCCGGACGCCGGGAGCATCCGGCGGGGCGATGGGCGGTGTTTCCAACAGTTCAAAGAAGTACTTCCCGCTGTCACTCTTGCCGGGTTGCAGTTCGATATAGGCGCCGGATAACAACGTATTCAGGCCACTGACACCGCCACGGCCAATAGTCGGTTTCACCACCCACAGCTGTGATTCGTCGTTGAGCAGCTTGGCTGTGCCCGGGTTCATCCGCGCCCGGATCACCACCTGTTTCAGGTCCTGCGATAACTCCACCGACACCACTTTACCGACATCAACACTGCGGCTTTTTATCTGCGTTTTGCCCGAGATGATGCCTTCGGCATTGCTGGCCAGCATCGTCACGGTCGGCCCCTGATTTTTAAAGGTGTGGTACAGCATCCAGCTGCCGATTAAAACGGCGGCAACCGGCACTATCCAGATCGGTGACCATTGGCTGATTTTACGAATGTTCGCCTGTACCGCGCTGTTCGTCACGTTGTTGCTCCATTTCTGCAGGACTCGGATCCCATAATAACCGGGGGTCAAAACTCATTGCCGCCAGCATAGTGACAATCACTACCGCAGCAAATACCAAAGTTGCAGCGCCCGGATAGACGCCAACCAAACTGTCAAAACGCACTAAGGCTGCCAGGATCGCCACGACCAGCACATCGACCATCGACCAGCGGCCGATCCAATCCACCAGCGGATAAATCCAGGTGCCATGTTTGCTTCGTTCCGCCAGTGGCAATGTTGTCAAATAACATAACCAGAACATCACCAAAATTTTGACGATAGGCACCACGACACTGGCCAGTAACACCACAATGGCCACCGGATAGGCGCCATCCGCCCACATCAGCACGATGCCACTGATAATGGTCGACTCAATACTGTCGCCGAGCGACACCGTTTCCATCATCGTCAGCAAGTTGGCAGGAATGTATAAAATGCTGGCGGTCACCAGCAGTGCCAATGTCTTCTGTACGCTCGCCGGAATTCGGGCCCGCACTTTACTGCCACAACGACTACAGCGGGTTTCCTGCAGTGGCACCAGCGCTGTGCAGCACTGACAGACTTTTAATTGCTGACTGAGCCCGGTTTCACCCGCTACTGCGGCCCCCACGGGTTGCGGCGGCGGTGCTATGCGTGACCAGAGTTCGTGGCGGTCGACCACCTGAAACGTACGCAGGTGCAGCAGACAGAAACCGCAAAAAGCCCAAAAACTCATGCCGAGGCTTAGTTCAAAATGGGTCAGCAACTTGACGAAACTGACCAGCAGCCCCATCAGAAAAATGTCGACCATGCTCCAAGGCTTTAATGCATACAGCAGCCGCGCCACCTGCACTAGCGCAGGCAAGCGGTAAAACATGCCGAGTTTCAAATAGATAATGGCAAACATGCAAATGGCCGGGATCGCCTGAATAAACAACCAGACCAAAACCGCCAGCCAAGGATAATCTTCATCCAGCAGCACCGCGGACGTATCGAGGAAGGTCATGTCGCGGTGGCTGCCGGCCGCATCCATGCCGACAAAAGGAAACAGATTGGTCAGCACTAACATAAACAGAGCTGACATCGCATAAAGTATCGGCCTTAACGCCGATTCACGCTGCCGTGCATCGAGCTCGTGACCACAGCGACTGCAATGCGCTTCTTCGCCGTCTTGCAGTGCCGGTAATTGCTGCAGTAAATCACAATAGCGACACAGCACCAGCTCCGGCGTGGTGTCGGTTGTCAGTCGTGTAGGTGTCTCAGCTGCCCGTTCCAAAGCAGGCGCTGATACCATGTCAGACACGCGACTCAGATCGCCTCTTCATCTTCTTCGCCGGTGCGAATGCGGATCACGCGCTCGACGTCAAACACAAAGATCTTACCGTCGCCGATGCGGCCGGTCTGCGCGGTTTTCATGATAGCGTCGACACAACGATCGACCTGATCATCTGCCACGACAATATCAAGTTTCACTTTGGGCAGGAAATCGACCATGTACTCCGCGCCGCGGTATAACTCGGTGTGGCCTTTTTGCCGGCCAAAACCTTTAACTTCGGTCACTGTCATCCCGGTGACATTGATATCAGCCAGCGCTTCGCGCACGTCATCGAGTTTAAAAGGTTTGATAATTGCTTCAATTTTTTTCATAAACCGCTCTACCTTTGTTTGCGCAGCGCTGAGGTGATAGGCACCCGGCGATCTTTGCCAAAATTACGGGGGGTGACTTTGGGACCAACGGCGGATTGCCGGCGTTTATATTCATTAAAATCAATCAGATTGAGGACACGACGAACTGTGGCTTCAGCATAGCCCATCGCCAGAATGTCGGACAGCGATTTATCCTGCTCAACATAAGCTTCAATTATCGCATCCAACTCATCATAAGGCGGTAAATTGTCCTGATCGGTCTGGCCCGGAGCCAGCTCGGCTGACGGTGGCCGGTCAATCACCCGCTGTGGGATCACCGCTGAAATGGTATTGCGATAGGCAGCGAGGCGGTACACCAGAGTTTTCGGAATATCCTTGATCACAGCAAAGCCGCCACACATATCGCCGTACAGGGTGCAGTAGCCAACAGCGACTTCACTCTTATTGCCAGTGGTCAGCAGAATGCGGCCGGTTTTATTCGACAACGCCATCAGCAGTACACCACGCAAGCGGGCCTGCAGATTTTCTTCGGTGGTATCAGCCTTACGTCCCGCAAACAAAGGCGCCAGCTGTGCCATGTACGCATCGTACATCGGCTCAATCGACACCACGTCAAACTCAATGCCCATAGTGCGGGCCTGTTCGGTGGCATCGTCAACGCTCATACCGGAGGTATAACGGAACGGCAGCATCAGTGCCTGCACTTTATCTGCGCCAATCGCATCAGCGGCAATCGCCAGCGTCAGCGCCGAATCAATACCGCCAGAAAGCCCGAGTACCGCACCGGGAAAACCGTTCTGTGTGATGTAATCGCGGGTGGCGACCACTAAGGCCTGATACACCTCGGCTTCCACCGATTGCACTGCCGGATGCGCGTGTTGATGGGTGATTTGCCAACCCTGCTGCTGATGGCGGAGCAAGGCAGAATAAATACCGGTTTCAAAAGCAGGTGCCGCCAGTTCAATCGCCCCTTGCGGACTGACGATCAGCGAACTGCCATCAAACACCAGTTCATCCTGACCCTGCATTTGATTGACGTAAATAAAACCCAGCTGTAAGCGTTTTGCCAATGATGTGAGCAAATGCTCGCGCTGGGCTTTTTTGCCGATTTCATAAGGTGAGGCATTCAGTACCAGCGCCCAGTCCGCGCCGGCAGCTTTGGCCGCAGCAGCAGGTTCACCATGCCAGACGTCTTCGCAGATCAACACGGCGAATTTTTGCTGGTTCAGCTCAAATACAAAGGTGTCAGAGCCGGCGCTGAAATAGCGTTCTTCGTCAAACACGCCGTAATTGGGCAGGCATTGCTTGAAATAACGGCCAATCAGCTCACCATCACGGATCACTGAAGCGGCGTTATACAGCTTACCGTCATGTTGCCACGGATGACCAATTAACAAAGTACATGGCAATGCGGCAGCCTGGATCCGTACCAGCGCGGTATTGACGTATTGCATTAAATCAGCACGGAACAACAAATCTTCCGGCGGATAACCGGTCAGCGTTAACTCAGGAAAAACGACCAGATCAGTGCCGGCGTCAACCGCCATTTGCAGGATCTGATCACAGTTTTGCTGCACAGCACCGACGGTAAAACGCTGCTGGATCAAACTGACGGAAATGGAATGCGACATATCAAAGTGCCTGTACAACAACTTGGGCGCTATGGTAGCGATTTTTCGTTGTTTTCTCAAACCGCCTTGTCCTGAGCCCGCTGTTGTTTTGTCAGGTCACGCCACAGACTTGCATCCAGCAGGGTCGCCAGCTAAGTTAAATGGGTGTATTCACGGAACAGAAACACAGGAAACATCATGGCATACCCATCACACCCTGCTTCTTCGGCCGCTGCCGATCCAGCCTTTACCTTTACTGAAGTCGCCGTTTGTCTGGCCATCTTTGCAATCTTGGCGTTGCTGGCCATTCCGAGCCTGACCGAACTCTTCGCCCGACAACATGCTGAACGGTTTATGCAGCAGTTTCGCCAACAACTGAGCTACGCCCGGGTACAAGCAGTCAGCCTCGGCGATATTGTTACTGTCTGTCCGCGCCAGGCGCTGCAATGCGACGGACGCTGGAGCGACACTCCGGTGCAGATTTTTAATTCTGATCCGACCGCCGGCGCCTTAAGACAAATTGACGCGTTAAAACCACAACACAGGCTGTATTACAACCGCGAGTTACTGGAGTTTCGCGCCGATGGCAGCCTGAATGCCCTGCAAAACGGCACTTTTGTTTATTGTGTTGCGCAGTATTCCTGGTACGCCAGTCTCAGTCTCAGTCAAAGCGGACGCAGCCAACTGGAATGGCATGAACAACCTTGTCCGCATTGACCTTTATCCTTGCCAATCGTTTTAATGCCGCCAGCAGTCTGTTTCTGGGCTGCTGATTTGACGTCCGGTTTGATCAAGCCGGAACCACTGACAAGCCTGATCTCTGCGCTGTGGCCCTACCGCCTCCGCCTGCAGCAGGTAACCTTGTGCAGTTAATATCGCTGTGATCCGAAATCGCCCACTGCCCGTCAGATAGCTGTCGTCCGGCGCCGGCAGCCGTGACAATGCGGCAGTGTACTGCTGCTGCTCCAGATAAAACTGTTGCTGCAAAATGGCCAGCCGCTGCAGCTCCTGCGTCGCTTCAAGCCGGTAACTGCTCAGTACCTGCTGTTGATACCCCGGCATGAACATGGCCAGCAGAATGCCAAACAGTGCAACGACCAACATCATTTCAATCAAGACAAACCCACGCTGCAACCAGATCATCAGTACACCTGCTCATAGCGAAACATCGCCAGCTGTTGTTGCTGTTGCATGTGCTGCGGGGTCAACGTTTCCACACAGAATAAACAGGACGGGTCCAGCCGCTGCACTTCAGGCACAATGAGTTGCTCAGCCGACCACAGCTGGTATTTGCCATTCGCCGGCACCAACCGCAGCGGCGCTTGTTGTACAGCGGGCAGTTTCAGCGTGGACGGGGCGTACAGCGCAGTGCCACTAAACAACTGCAGCACCTCGATTTGGTTATATGCCAGCGTATCAGGATCCTGGCTGAGTGGCAGATACACAATGCCAGCAAGGATTTTGGCCGCCGAAACAGGTCGCGCCGCTAATGGCCGCTGCCATCCTGCTTTATTCAGGTCAACATGGTCGGCGATATCGGTCAGATCAAAAACCCGCTGCAGACCAACCGGCCGGCGCAACACCAACAAGCGATAGCCGTCAGCATCTCGCCCTTGCAGCACAAAAACATCTCCCTGCTGCCACCCTTGTGTGACAGGCCAACGGGCGCTGATCCGTTGCCAGCTGCCATCAAATTGCCAGCCGCTCTGCCTAAAATCAGCCACGATGGATGGCTGCCAACCCAACTCAGACTGCCAGTCATATTGCAGCAATAAGCCGTCAGTACTGAGTAAATACATGCGTTCCGCCAGGCCATCCTGATCCGGATCAGCCATCAGCGGCATCAAAGTAAAGCCCGTATTCACAGCCGGTACTGACAACTGACGTGGCACACCGGTATGTGCGTTGAACAGCCTGATGGGCACCTGCGCATTGCCCGGCAACACCAGCCATTCCACGGTTGGATCATCAGCCAGTCGCTGTACACTGATCTCGGCAGGCAGCCACGGCTGCGCAGCGGGTTGCACTGCTGCGGCCCACAGTGGCCGCCAGTTTGGTCGCTGCGTCTGCGATTGCGGCAGCGTCAGTTGTACTGAACGCAGTTCAGCCTTGCGGGGATCGAGCCAAAACAGCTGATAGTCCGCCCGGCTGCCTACCATGTTTCGCCAGCCCCATGGCAGTTGGGCAGCGTCAGATGGAGGTAACGCGTCCTGATATACCTCCGCAGCTCCCGGTCTGATTTGTAGTAGCGACATATCAGCTTTGTGTCCCGAGAAAATCAGACCACAGCGGCTCAGCTGCAAGCGGGAGAAAGGGCCGGGACCGCTTAGTGGCCGACTTTGGTAAGTGGCCATCCGCGGTATCAGTGTACAGTCTTGTCCGGCAGACGAGGTGTCCATGGCAACCAGCGTTCCGGTTGCAGTTTCCTGCCAATAACTGTCCTCGGTACCATCGGACTGTGCCAGCACGGTCACAGGCAGAAGTGCCATCAGGATGTATAAAGCTACATGTTTCATAGTTCCCCTCCTTGGGTATATGGATC
>JAIXSW010000390.1 GCA_027484495.1 Gammaproteobacteria bacterium | reverse complement strand
ATTTCGGCACAGTGACGCATCTTTTATGGTGATGTGGAGTAAGTATGCCGATTAAAGTGGTTGATCAGTTGCCGGCCGTTGAAGCCTTGTCGGCTGAGAACGTGTTTGTCATCACAGAAAGCCGTGCTCGCATGCAGGACATCCGCCCGCTGCGTATCGCTATCCTGAATCTGATGCCAAATAAAGTCGCCACCGAGATCCAGCTGCTACGTTTACTGGCCAACAGCCCGCTTCAAGTGGATGTGGAACTGATCAGGCTCGACAATCATGTCAGTAAACATACGCCAGAAAGTCATCTGAACTGTTTTTATCGTTATTTTTCGGATGTCCAACAACAAAATTATGATGGATTGATCATCACAGGTGCGCCGCTTGGGTTAGTTGACTATGAAGATGTCAGCTACTGGCCGCAGTTGTCTGAGATCCTGGCCTGGGCTGACCGTCATGTCACGTCAACGTTGTTTTTGTGCTGGGCGGCGCACGCCGCGCTGTACTATTACTATGGTTTGCAGCGTGAGATCCGGGGCGACAAACTGTCCGGCGTGTACTGGCAAAACGTAGTACAGCCTTTATGTCCATTAGTCCGTGGCTTTGATGACAGTTTTCTGGTTCCACACTCGCGTTACGCGCAAGTGCCAAAACAAAAATACCAACAACATGCTGATATTCACGTGCTGGCCGAAGCCGATGTCACCGGCGCCTATTTACTGCAGAACTCCAGCGGCAGTCGCATTTTTGTGACGGGGCATCCGGAGTATGACTTGACCACGCTCAACGATGAATATACGCGTGATGTGGCGGCCGGGCTGAATCCCAAAGTGCCGGAGAATTATTTCCGAGACAATGACCCGGTCAAAGGACCAATGAAGCTTTGGCAAAGCCATGCTTTTCTATTGTTCAGCAACTGGCTGAATTATTATGTTTACCAGGCCACCCCATTTGACTTAAGCCGGGTCGGTGAAGGGAGAGACGCATGACAACTGACCGTCTGACAGCTACACAGTTTAAGCAGCTGCTGGCAGAGCGTATTTTGGTGCTGGATGGTGCGATGGGTACCATGATCCAGAATTTTCAGCTGCAGGAAGCTGACTACCGCGGCACAGAGTTCGCCGATTGGCCGTCTGATCTCAAAGGTAACAATGACTTATTGGTCATCACTAAACCCGAGATTATTCTATCCATCCACCGCCAGTATTTGGCGGCTGGTGCCGACATCATCGAAACCAACAGTTTTAATGCCACCACTATCGCTATGGCCGACTACGATATGTCGCACTTAGCGGCGCGGATTAACCGCGAAGCAGCCCGGTTGGCACGACAAGCTTGTGACGAGTTTACTGCGCAGAATCCGGCAAGGCCGCGTTTTGTAGCCGGTGTGCTTGGTCCAACCAATCGGACTGCATCAATTTCACCAGATGTAAACGACCCGGGCTATCGTAATGTCAGTTTTGACCAGCTGGTCGACGCTTATAGCGAAGCGACGCATGCGCTGGTTGAAGGCGGTGCTGATCTGATTATGCTCGAAACCATTTTTGATACGCTCAATGCCAAAGCGGCGGCCTTCGCTGTGCTTAAAGTATTTGATGAGCTTGGATTTAAACTGCCGGTGATGATCTCCGGCACTATCACTGACGCGTCTGGGCGTACGCTGTCGGGTCAGACCACTGAAGCATTTTATCATTCGCTGGCCCATGTCGAGCCGGTGAGTTTTGGTCTGAACTGTGCACTGGGTCCGGATTTACTGCGGCCATATGTTGAGATCATGGCGGGGCTCGCTGAATGTGCGACCTCTGTACATCCCAATGCTGGCCTGCCGAATGAATTTGGTGAATATGATCTTGGCGCAGTTGAGATGGCTGCGGAGATTAAAGACTGGGCGACGCACGACTTTATCAATATCGTCGGTGGTTGTTGTGGTACCACGCCGGAACATATCCGCGCGATCGCTGATGTGGTCGCAGATTTACCACCACGCCAACCGAAACCGGTCAGTCACAGTTTTAATCTGGCTGGCCTCGAAGCCTTTTCTTTGGAGTGGTGATGCAACAACAAGCCCGATTTATCAACATTGGTGAGCGCACCAACGTCACGGGATCAGCCCGCTTCAAAAAACTGATTATGGACGGCAAATACGAGGCTGCATTAGATGTGGCGCGCCAGCAGGTCGTCAGTGGCGCACAGATCATCGATATCAACATGGATGAAGCGATGCTAGACAGCAAAGCCGCTATGGTGCGTTATCTGAATCTGCTGGCCAGCGAACCGGACATCGCCCGGGTGCCGATCATGGTTGATTCCTCGAAGTGGGAGGTGATCGAAGCGGCATTGAAGTGCATTCAAGGCAAGGCCGTGGTGAACTCAATTTCGTTGAAAGAAGGCGAAGCACCATTTATCCAGCAAGCGAAACTGTTGCGTCGTTATGGTGCTGCGGTTGTAGTGATGGCGTTTGATGAAGTCGGCCAGGCTGATACCAAAGCCCGCAAGGTGGAGATTTGTCAGCGCGCTTATAAAATTCTGGTCGAGCAAATTGGATTTCCGCCGCAGGACATAATTTTTGACCCGAATATCTTTGCGGTTGCCACCGGTATTGAAGAACACAATAACTACGCGGTTGATTTTATCGAAGCAACACGTGAGATCAAACGATTGTGCCCGCATGCCAAAATCTCCGGCGGTGTTTCCAACGTGTCATTTTCGTTTCGCGGTAATGACCCGGTCCGCGAAGCCATCCATTCCGTGTTTTTATATCATGCGATTAAAGCGGGCATGGATATGGGGATTGTTAATGCCGGCCAGCTCGCCGTGTACGACGATATTCCCGAATTACTGAAAGAACGTGTAGAAGATGTCGTGCTGAACCGGCGTGATGATGCCACCGAACGTTTGTTGGAAGTTGCTGCCCAGTTTCACGGCAAAGGCACCGTCGCTGTCAAAGAGGATAACGCCTGGCGCAGCTGGCCTGTCACCAAGCGCCTCGAGCATGCATTGGTCAAAGGTATTACCGATTTTATCGACGAAGATACCGAAGAAGCGCGTCTAAGTGTTGAGCGTCCGCTGCATGTGATTGAAGGTCCGCTGATGGATGGCATGAATGTCGTCGGCGATTTGTTTGGCGAAGGCAAAATGTTTTTGCCACAAGTGGTGAAGTCTGCCCGCGTCATGAAAAAAGCAGTCGCGTACTTACAGCCTTTTATCGAAGCAGAAAAAGCCGGCACCGGCGCGACCACGCAAGGCAAAGTCTTGATGGCAACGGTGAAAGGCGACGTGCATGATATCGGTAAGAACATCGTCGGCGTAGTCCTGCAATGCAACAACTATGAAGTGATCGATCTTGGCGTGATGGTGCCCTGTGCGACCTTATTGCAAAAGGCTAAAGAGTTGAATGTCGATGTGATAGGTCTGTCGGGTCTTATCACGCCTTCATTGGACGAAATGGTGCATGTGGCCAAAGAAATGACACGGTTAGGATTTACCGTGCCGCTGTTGATTGGCGGTGCGACTACGTCCAAGGCCCATACTGCAATCAAAATCGCCCCGCACTACGCCCATGGCGTGGTGTATGTACCGAACGCCTCACGTAGTGTCTCTGTGGTACAGTCATTGATCAGTGCAGAGCATAAGCCGGACTATCTGGCGCGCGTGCAGGATGAATATGTGCGGGTGATTGAACAGCATCAACGCAGTCGCAAACACGAAGAAATGCTGTCATTGGAACAGGCTCGGGCCAATCGCTTTCCGTTGGACCTGAATAAAGTGGCCGCGGCGCCACAGCAACCCGGTGTCCATGTTTGGCACGACGTTGATCTGCAAATGCTGCGTGATTACATCGACTGGACGCCATTTTTCCTGACCTGGCAATTATCCGGCAAATTCCCTGCCATCCTGAATCATGCAGAAGT
>JAIXSW010000364.1 GCA_027484495.1 Gammaproteobacteria bacterium | reverse complement strand
GACATCGAATTCAGCTGAGGTTGCAGGCTATAAATCGCCCAACCCGCCGCACCGGCAGCTCCCAGCGCGATCAACAACGCCAGGCTCCCCAGCGTCAGGGCCAGTTTACCACCAGTTGCCACCGCTGGTTTCGGTGCAGCAGGCGTGCTGTCAGTCGGCAGCACCGGACTCTGTTCGCTCATGGAATTTCCTTCTTAACTGACAAATAGCATCAAGCAACGCCTGATCATGCGCGCTGTCGGCCTGCACAATCTGCTGTTGCGGGATACCAAAACTGATAGCGGTTTCCTGCATCCGCGGGCTGATCAATACCCAGAAACGCTGACGCAGCCAGTCGTGGGCAGCGTCCGGCAGAGATTGAAACAGCAGGGATAAAATTTCGTTACTGGTCACTACGATACATTGTATTTGCTGCTGACGCCACTGGTCAGACAAGCGCTGACCATCCAGCGGTAACGGCACTCTTTTGTAGCTCTGGATATAACTGACTTTGGCGCCGCGGGCTAACAAACCTTGTTTGATCAGCTCACGACCACCGTTGCCACGCACAATCACAATATGTTTGCCGGCCACGTCCTGCAATTGCGGCAGCGCCAGTAAACCTTCGCTGCGCTGGTCATCTGGTGCTGTCACCGCCTGCGTCGTCGCGCGCTGTAATGCAGCGGCTGTCGTACGGCCAACGGCAAACAGCGGCGCCTGCAGTTGGGTCAGGTCGCATTGGGTTTCGAGGCAAGTGACCGCCGCGATGCTGACAAACACCAGCAGATCTGCATCCATTAATAAATGCTGTTCGCGCGGTTTCACTGTGACCTGTTGGGTGGTGATCAGCGGCTGATAGGCATGTGGGATACTGAGCTGTTCCAGACCGTCCAGCAGGCTGTCCGCCCGCCCGGCCGGCCGGGTGATCAGTACGCTGAATGGATCTGGCGGCAGCTGCAGCATAATCAGCGCGATTCGCCGTACACAGCCGCCAGAATGGCGCCGGCACCTTGTGCCAGTAACATTCCCGCCAGCTGCTGACCTAATGCTTCACCATCGGCGGCAGCGCCACGCACTTCCGCCTGCAAAATCTGCTGACCGTCTAACTGACCGACCAGACCGCGCAGATACAGCTTATCGCCGTCGATTTCGGCATAAGCACCGATCGGCACCTGGCAACCGCCCTGCAGTGCACGGTTCATTGCGCGTTCCGCCAACACAGCCTGACGGGTCGCGGTATGTTCCAGCGGCGCTAACAAAGCCTGTACAGCGGCGTCATCACTGCGACATTCAATACCCACCGCGCCCTGACCATTAGCTGGCAGGCTTTGACTGACCGGCAGATAGGCGGCAATGCGCGCGTGGAAACCTAAACGAATCAACCCTGCCGCAGCCAGGATAATGGCGTCAAATTCACCGGCATCGAGTTTCGCCAGTCGGGTATTCACATTGCCCCGCAAATCACGGATTTGCAGATCTGGCCGAAGTGCCTTGATTTGGCATTGGCGGCGCAGGCTGGAAGTCCCGACCACTGCGCCCTGCGGCAACTGGTCCAGACTGGAAAAATGATTAGAAACAAAGGCATCACGCGGGTCTTCGCGTTCGCAGATGGTGGATAACATCAGGCCTTCCGGGAACTCCACCGGCACGTCTTTCATGCTGTGCACGGCGATATCGGCGCGGTCTTCCAGCATGGCGGTTTCCAGTTCTTTAACAAACAACCCTTTGCCACCAATTTTGGCCAGCGGGGTATCGAGAATTTTGTCGCCCTGAGTCGACATCGGCACCAGTTCCACCACTAAACCTGGATGGAAAAATTCAAGCCTGGCTTTGACATATTCAGCCTGCCACAGCGCCAGAGCACTTTTGCGCGTGGCAATACGTACGCGTTGAGTCATCAGAAAACCTGTGTATCGGAGCAGTGATCCGCCCATTCGGACTTCCGGACAGGCGGCAAAAAAGTGGCGCTATTATAGCCGTTATTGATAAGTGAAACTGTACTGAAAGATCACTTTTTGCGTCTGATCAACAATCTCAACCCGCCAAGGGCCGCGCTGATCATCCAGCAGCCAGTTTTCGCTATAGGTTCGCCACGGCGAATCTTCGATCGTCAGCACCGCATCCGTATGCAAGGTGTCGCCAAAATACCAACGATGGCGCAGGATCTGGCCGGCATAGCCTGTTAACTCGGTAAACAGATAAAGCCGGTTAATACGTGGATACGGGATTTGCTGACCGACCGCTTGGCCTGGCTGCAAATTATTCATCTGATCGGTCAGCACAATGCGGCTGAATCCTGCAGGTAAGGCCGGCCTGGATTCCGGCGTGTCGGTCGCAGCGCTCACTTTGTCAGGCGTAGCACTGAGCGTCGCGACTTGTACCGGTTGCGAAGCGCTGTTTTGCGTCGCTGGCGCGGTACCTGGCGTAGCAGCCACAGCCGGTTTGGACTGCGCCACAACTTCAGGCTGGGACAAGGATGCAGCTGATGTGGCCGCAGTCTCGACTGTAGGTTGTGTTGTTGCAGTAACCGACGGCGCTGCTGCAGTGACAGCTTGTTCAGCCGCCGGTGGCACACTTAGCTGTGTAGTTGGTGGCACGGATGGCTGAACTGATGCCGGTACTGATGGCTGTAAAGCGGGCGCCACCGCCCGATCAGGCTCAGCAGCAACTGCAGGCTTCAAAGGTGCGACCGGACGCAACAGGAATTGATAGCCGGCAACCCCGGCACCCACTAACACCAGCGACGCCAGTGCTATCCGGGTTTTAGACCAGGGTGCAGGCTGCACAACAGGTGTATCAGTCTCCGCTGGCAGAGCCGGCGGAT
Source organism: Gammaproteobacteria bacterium (assembly GCA_027484495.1). Lineage (GTDB taxonomy): Bacteria > Pseudomonadota > Gammaproteobacteria > Enterobacterales > Alteromonadaceae > Pararheinheimera. The sequence continues at coordinate 9,350 of JAIXSW010000364.1, read as the reverse complement.
GTAATTTCACTTTGACTGTCAGTTTGGATGCAGCTTCGGACACTATCTATTCCTGTTGGCTCACTTTTACTTACAAAGACTCAGGGGTTTGCAGCAGACGCTGCTGAATGAAACGGCTTAAATCAGCCACTTCCTGCGCACAGACACTATGCGCCATGCGGTAGTCCAGCCAGCTAACCTGGAATCCGGCATATTTTAAGCTGTCAAACGCGGCCTTACCAGCACTGAGCGGTACGACGTCGTCCATAGTGCCATGCGCCACCAGCACCGGCGTGCTTTTATTGTGACCATTCATTTCGGCTTTGAGCTTATCCGGCATGCCCATGTAAGTGGACAGAGCCATGACACCGGCGATTTTGTAAGGCAGACGCGGTAATAAATGCAGTGCTATCACACCGCCTTGCGAAAACCCCGCCAGCAGAATTTTTTCCGCCGGGACACCGGATGCGATCACTTTGTCGATCAACGCCTGCACTTGCGCGGCAGACTGACGTACGCCTTCTTCGTCGGCCCGGTTTTGTAAGTCCATGGTTTTTAAATCGTACCAGGCGCGCATCACAAAACCGTTGTTGATTGTCACCGGGCGTTCCGGCGCATGCGGAAACAAAAACCGGATGCCGTGACCGGCCGGTAAACGCAGCTCCGGCACTATCGGTGCAAAACCATGGCCGGAATCGCCGAGGCCATGTAACCAAATCACTGCCGCTTTGACCGGGCCCTGTGCCGCAACATCTACATAAGAGAGATTATTCATCCGCTGATTATCCGAAATTGATTGCCACACCAGCCTGTTTGCTGGCTGCTTCTGCTAACAATTGCCAGAACTCAATACCGGTTCTGTTATCAATCCACTGACCGTCACGCCATTCAAAATGATGGCCGTTAAACTTGGTCGCCACCCACAACTGGTGCAAAGGTGCTTGTTTGTTAATCACTATTTTGCTGCGATCCGGGAAAATCACGTTGATTAATCCGCCATGATTTTCCGCATCGATATCCAGGTCCAGCTGCTCAAAGGCTTCTTCCACCGCCAGCAGGACGGCGTCGGTTAACTCATCATATTCTACGTCATTCATCCGCTTCACCTGTTTGCTTTTGCTGTTAAGGATGCGATTATAGAGCGCTCAAGCTTCAAAGAAATAAAAATCATGCACGCTGCGTCTTTATCGGTTGGAATTCTGGGTTTATCGCTGTTGCTGCTGACCGGTTGTGGTCAGAAAGGCCCGTTAACGTTACCCAAAGATCCGCCGCCAGCGGCAGAACCTGCGCCGGCCAAGCCTGCTACGTCTCAACCCGTTCAATCCGATCAGCAAGGGTAATTTCAGGTGGATTATTTTCAGTATCAAAACCAGCAGCTGCTGGCCGAACAAGTCCCTTTAGCAGATATCGCTGCCCAGTTCGGCACGCCCACTTATGTGTATTCACGTGCGACCATTGAACGGCACTATCGTGCTTTTGCAGACGCTGCCGGTAACCGCGCCCACCTAGTGTGTTACGCCGTCAAAGCCAACAGCAATATTGCCCTGCTGAATATCCTGGCCCGGCTCGGCAGTGGTTTTGATATCGTGTCTGAAGGCGAATTGCGTCGTGTGTTGCAGGCCGGTGGAGATCCAGCCAAAGTCGTGTTTTCCGGCGTCGGTAAAACCGAGGCAGAAATTGAGTTTGCACTGAACACCGGTATCAAGTGTTTTAACGTTGAATCCGAACCTGAGCTGGATCGCATTCAAAGCGTGGCGGCACGTCTGGGTAAAGTGGCGCCGATCTCGATTCGGGTCAATCCGGACATTGACGCCAAAACCCACCCGTATATTTCAACCGGCCTCAAAGCCAATAAATTCGGCATCGATATTTTGCGCGCGCCGCAGATGTATCAATATGCCGCCAGCCTGAGTCACCTGAAAGTCTGTGGCGTGGATTGCCATATCGGTTCACAGCTGACTGAAACCCAGCCGTTTCTGGATGCGCTGGATAAACTGCTGGTGCTGGTCGACACACTAAAAAATAACGGCATCGTATTGTCGCACCTGGATATCGGCGGCGGTCTGGGCGTGACTTATCTCGACGAAACGCCACCGCACCCAAGTGAATACGCCGCAGAAGTGTTAAAACGGCTGGAAGCTTATCCGGATTTAACCCTGGTGTTTGAACCGGGCCGCGCCATCATGGCCAATGCCGGCGTGCTGTTGACCAAAGTTGAATTTTTAAAACCGGGTCAGGAAAAGAACTTCGCTATTGTCGACGCGGCAATGAATGACCTGATCCGGCCGGCGCTGTACAGTGCCTGGATGAACATTATTCCGGTGCAGTTGAAACCGGCCATCAAGGCCCAGACTTATGATGTAGTGGGCCCGGTGTGCGAAACCGGTGATTTCCTCGGCAAAGACCGCGATCTGGCCATCGAGCCAGGTGATTATCTGGTCGTGCGTTCTGCCGGTGCTTATGGTTTTACCATGAGCTCAAACTATAACAGCCGGCCGCGCGCCGCTGAAATCCTGGTCGACGGCGATCAGGTCCATTTGGTGCGGCAACGCGAACAATGGGCAGATTTGTGGCGCGGCGAGCAGCTGCTGCCAACCTGATACAAGGCGGTACCAAACGGCATGTTATTACAGTTCTCAAAAATGCATGGTCTGGGCAACGATTTTATGATGGTGGATGCCGTCAGCCAGAATGTGTTCCTGACCAAAGAACAAATCAAACAACTGGCCGACCGCAATTTCGGTATTGGTTTTGACCAGTTGCTGATGGTTGAGCCGCCGTATGACCCGGATCTCGATTTTCATTACCGCATTTTTAACGCCGACGGCTCTGAAGTAGAGCAATGCGGCAACGGCGCCCGTTGTTTTGCCAAGTTTGTCCGCAATAAGGGCCTGACCAATAAATACAAAATTGCCGTCAGCACTAAATCCGGCAAGATCGTGCTCTATGTCGAGCAAGACGGTCAGGTCACCGTCAATATGGGGATCCCGCAATTTGAACCGGCGAAAGTGCCGTTTAAAGCGCAAAAACAGGAACTCAATTACATTCTGCATGGTGACGATGGCAACGACAGCGCAACCGCTTTATGCGGCGTGGTCTCGATGGGCAATCCGCACGCCGTGATCACGGTCGAAGACCTGGACACCGCACCGGTGAAGTTGTGGGGGCCGATTTTCGAAAACCATGAGCGCTTCCCGGAACGCGCCAATATTGGCTTTATGCAGGTGCTGAATCCGGGTCATATCAAACTTAGGGTTTGGGAACGCGGCGCGGGCGAAACACTGGCCTGCGGTACCGGCGCCTGTGCGGCCGCCGTGGTTGGACAGATGCAAAAAACGCTGCAGTCGCAGGTTCGGGTTGACTTACCGGGCGGAAGTCTGCAAATTCGTTGGAACGGCCCAGGCCAGCCGGTCAAAATGACCGGACCGGCGGAACATGTGTTTGACGGACAATTGGTGTTATGACGGACGTCACAGACGTAAAAGATATCAGCAACGCTTATTTGCATGACCAGCTGGTGTATCAGTACCTGCTGGAACACCCGGCTTTTTTTCAGCATCACCCGGAATTGTTGTCTCGCCTGCGTTTACCTCATGCGCAGCGCGGTGCGGTGTCATTGGTTGAACGCCAGATGGAGTTGCAGCGCGAACGGGTGCGCGGTCTGGAAGAAGACATCACCCGGCTGATGAGTATCGCCAGACAGAACGAACATATCTTCTTTGCATTGAACCAGTTACACCTTGATTTGTTAGCAGCGCGGCAAAAAACTGATATCCGGCTCGCGCTCAGTGCCTTCGCCAATAAAATGCCACAGGTCCACGCCTGCAACTTGCTGGAGTTTAACCACGAGGCAATGGGCGACCACTTTACTGCGATCCAAATGGTGCTGGAGCACCGCTTACAGGGCCGGCATTATTATTTCGGCCGGCTGAACCGCGATGAAATGGCGACCTTGTTCCAGCCTGGTATTCATTCGGTGGCGTTACTGCTGATTAGTCATGCCGATCAGCCGCTGGCCTTACTGGCGTTTGGCTCACAACTTGACGATCACTTCCAGCCGAGCATGGATACGTTGTTTATCGACCACATCGCCAAAGTACTGGCATTAGTGCTGCCGCGTTATGGCCAGCAAGGCCGCTGATCCCGCACCGTCCGGTGCTGTGTCACCTGATCCGTTATTGCAACAATTTCTGCATTATCTGCAATTCGAACGCGCTTACAGCAAACAAACCTTAAGCACTTATCAGCAACAGCTGCAGGCGGTCTGGCTCAGCATTCCTGCTGCAGACTGGCTGCAACTCAGTGAACGCCAGTTGCAACAGCATATTCTGGGCTGCCGCGACAGTCTGAAGCCAAAAAGTCTGGCTCTGCGTCTGGCCGCGTTACGCAGTTTTTACCGTTATCTGCAGCAGAGCGGCTTACGGCCAGATCAGCCGGCGCAATATCTGAAAGTACCGAAAACCAGCAAACCGCTGCCGAAAAATCTCGATGTCGATGAAATGGCGCGCCTACTCGATATTGACGAACCGGACGATGATTTGGCGGTGCGCGACGCGGCGATGCTGGAACTGTTTTATTCCTCTGGCCTGCGGCTGGACGAACTGGTCAGTGCAAACCTGCGCGATATAGACTGGAGCGAACGGCAAATCCGGGTGCAGGGCAAAGGCAACAAAACCCGTATTCTACCCATCGGTTCGCTGGCGCAAAAAGCACTGCAACTGTGGTTGCAGCGCCGGCCGGCATTTCTTGGAGAAGAGCAAGATGCGCTGTTTCTGAGCAAACAAAAACGCCGGATCTCAGCGCGACATGTCAGGCAGCGCGTCGATTTATGGGCGAGGCGTCAGGGGCTGTCGCAGCATGTGCATCCGCATATGCTACGTCATTCATTTGCCAGCCATATGCTGGAGTCGAGCGGTGATTTACGCGCAGTCCAGGAATTATTGGGCCACGCCAACCTCAGCACCACCCAGGTTTATACCCATCTGGATTTTCAGCATTTGGCGAAAGTCTACGATGCAGCCCATCCACGGGCGAAGAAAGCGAAAGATTAACCCGGCGCGATACCGTATTTCTGTTGCAGCTTACGCACTGAGCCGTCCCGGAGCATCTCCGCCAAAACCAGATCTAACTGACGAACAAACGACGCACCAACACTTTGGCGGCTTAACATAAAATGCACCTGGCCAATCGTGATTGGCGTCATCGGGTATCGGACGATCTGCTGGTCGAGTTCCTCGTCACGCAACGCAAGCAGCCCATTGGGAAAATAATCCAGATACATCTGTACTCTGCCGCGTAAGACAAACTGATAAAGTGATGGCTTATCAATAGCCTCAATCACATGTTTCTTAAATTTTGGCTGTTCCAGTAGCGCAGCGAATTGCGGCCCATAATAATTCCCGCGAATAATTCCGACGCTGTAGCCTTTCGCCCCGATGTCTTCCAGCTGCTTTAACTGTAAATGGTCTCGTTGTGTGGCAGCGACAAAGACGGCCACTTTTTCGTCTTCATATGCTGTGGAAAACCAGGCATAGCGCTCACGTTCGGTCGACTTGGATGCATTCATCAACACATCGATTTCACCGCTTTCAAGCAGCATTAATGAGCGCTTCCATGGCGAATCTGTCAGGATCTCAAGTTTGCAGCCGAGGCGGCCAAAGAGTTGTTGCATGAATTCAACGCGATAGCCGGTCAGTTGATTTTGTTGGTTCATGTAGGAATAAGGTGGCATATTCAACGCCGATCGGCTCACCACAGTGCGCTGACAAGGCCACTCGAGCTGCGGCGAAATCGCCTGGGCCGGCAAACAAACCAGCAACAATATCAAATGAATGCCGAGAATACAGATAGTTGCGAACAGATTCACCATCACTCCAAAGCATCATTGCTCAGATGCCGGTATCAACCGGTATTTTCCTGAACATAGCATAAACGTTGAAGCGGACTGTGCAAAGAACCTGCTGATTATTGGCCATATCTTTACGCCGAAACGATGACCCTGCCAGACAAGTTCAACGTAGAGAGGCATAATACTATTGTGTCTGAACTGCCGGATGTCTCCATGCGCCTCTATAAAAACCTTGCTGCGATCCATGCTTTGTCGTTTGACCTTGACGATACGCTATACCCGAACAGCGGCGTGATCACTGCTGCAGAACTGGCGATGCAGCAACGTCTGCAGCAGCTGAAACCCGAACTACCGCATAACGATCCACAGTACTGGTGGCAACAACGCAAGTTACTGGCGGCACAGGATGCCGAAGTTCGCCATGATGTCAGCCGCTGGCGCCTGCTCGCGGTAGAACAGGGTCTGATGGCGCAAGGGTTATCGTCCTGTGAAGCCGGTGAAATAGCAGAACTGGCGCTGGGTGCTTTTTTGCAGGAACGCACCAACATCAGTGTCAGTTCGGGGGTCAAACAGCTGCTGGCAACACTCTCCAGTCGATTCCCGCTGGTGGCTATCACCAATGGCAATGCCGATATTCAGCGGATGGGGATTGCACCGCATTTTCAGTTTGCCTTGCGCGCCGGCCCGGATGGTCGGATGAAGCCATTCCCGGATTTATTTCAGCGTGCAGCAGAACGTCTCGGCGTTCACACCGCGCAAATACTACATATCGGTGATCATGTCCGCTCCGATGTGCTGGGCGCACTGAATGCCGGCTGTCAGGCGGCCTGGCTGAATCCGGCATCAAGTCCGCAACCGGAGTTGGCCAAACCGCCGCTGGTGCTACCGCATCTGGAACTGTCCGACCTGCAGCAATTATTAGCCTTAGAACCCGGCTAAAGCAGTCGCCTTCACCGCAAATTTATAGCTTGCTCTGGTATACTGCCTGTAAATTTATCCATAGGTTTGAGTTGATGGACGTTTCCCTGCTGCTTGATGGTTTAAACGATAAACAACGTGATGCGGTCGCCGCGCCGCCGCAACATATGCTGGTTTTGGCTGGTGCCGGCTCCGGTAAAACCCGTGTGCTGGTGCATCGGCTGGCCTGGCTGATGCAAGTCGAGCGTGTTGCGCCTTATTCCTTACTGGCCGTAACGTTCACCAATAAAGCAGCACAGGAAATGCGTTCGCGCATTGAACAAACGGTTGGTGTCAGCCTGAATAATCTGTGGATGGGGACTTTTCACGGTTTATCCCACCGCTTGCTGCGTGCGCATTATCAGGAAGCCAATCTGCCGCAGGGTTTTCAAATCATCGATTCTGACGATCAATATCGTTTGGTCCGCCGGGTGCTTAAAGCACTGAATCTGGACGAAAAGCACTGGGCGCCAAAACAAGTGCAATGGTTTATCAATGCGCGCAAAGACGATGCGGAACGACCAGGTTCTCTGACGCACGGCGGCGATTTTAACTTGCAAACATTGATTAAAATCTACGCCGCCTATCAGGAAATGTGCGATCGCGCCGGCCTGGTTGATTTTGCTGAGATCCTGCTGCGCAGCTTCGAACTGCTGAAAAATAACGCCCAGGTCCGCGGCCATTACCAACAGCGTTTTCGTCACATTCTGGTCGACGAATTCCAGGATACCAACACGATCCAGTATCAGTGGTTGCGGCTTTTGGCCGGTGATCACGCCCGTGTGATGATTGTCGGCGACGACGATCAGTCCATATACGGCTGGCGTGGCGCGAAAGTGGAAAATATTCAGCAATTCCTCAAAGATTTCCCGTCACCGGAAACCATCCGCCTGGAACAGAATTACCGCTCGACCGGCATTATCCTCAAAGCCGCCAACGCGGTGATCAGCAATAATCAGGGCCGGCTCGGCAAAGATTTATGGACCGACGGTGATGATGGCGAACCGATTTCGTTGTACAGCGCTTTTAACGAACTGGACGAAGCGCGGTTTATTGTCAGCCGTATTCGCGAATGGCGCCGTCAGGGCGGCAAACTGACCGAAGCGGCAGTGTTATATCGGAACAACGCCCAGTCGCGCGTGCTGGAAGAAGCGCTAATCCAGGACGGCATCCATTACCGGATTTATGGCGGTCTGCGTTTCTATGAACGTCAGGAAATTAAAGATGCCTTGTCTTATCTGCGACTGATTAATAACCGTCAGGATGATGCCGCGCTGGAGCGGATCATCAATACGCCCACCCGTGGCATCGGTGATTCCAGCATGGATAAAGTGCGCGAATTTGCCCGCGCCAGCTCACAAACACTGTGGCAAAGTCTGCAGCAGATGTTGCACCAGAAAGAGCTGAGTGGCCGTGCCGCCAATGCGGTATCGGCCTTTATGGATCTGATTAATAAGCTGGATGATGATATCCGTGACCTGTCGCTGGATGAACAGGCTGACCATGTGATCCATCAATCGGGTCTGTACGCCATGTATCAGGCCGAAAAAGGTGAAAAAGCCCAGACCCGTACTGAGAACTTAAATGAGCTGGTCAACGCCTGCGCCAATTTGAACTTCAGCAATAATGAAGAGATGACACCCCTGTCGGCATTTTTGTCACAAGCGGCACTGGAAGCCGGTGAATATCAGGCCGAGGAGCATTCTGATGCGGTGCAGCTGATGACATTGCACACCGCTAAGGGACTGGAATTTCCATTGGTGTTTGTCTGTGGCCTGGAAGAAGGCATGTTTCCGAGTCAGCAAAGCGGCGACGACCCAACGCGGCTGGAAGAAGAACGTCGGCTTTGTTATGTCGGTATGACGCGCGCCATGCAAAAACTGTATTTATGCCACGCCGAGAGCCGGCGCTTGTATGGCCAGGAGCAATACAACAAACCATCTCGGTTCCTGCGGGAGATCCCGGCAGAATATGTCGAAGAGATCCGTCTGACCACCACCGTCAGTCGACCGACCCAATTCAACCGGTTTGGCAGTGCTGCCAGTCATAGTGCATTTGAAAATACCGGCTTTAAACTGGGTCAACGTGTCCATCACGAAAAATTCGGCGAAGGTACGGTGTTGAACTACGAGGGCACCGGCAATCAGTCGCGGATCCAGATCAACTTCGATGCGCTCGGCAGCAAGTGGCTGGTTACATCCTATGCCCGACTCACTGCCCTCTGAGATCCAATCGGTATGGGACCAGTGTCGGGCGCGGCGCTGGCGACTGCCATTGTGGTTACAGGGTGAACCGGCGTTTCTGCAGTCTGGCTGGCAGCAGTTGCAGACACAGCTGCAGGCTGGCGAGACAATATTCTGGCTTGGTGAATTCTGGCCAGAACTGTCCGCAGCTGCCAACATCCGCCAAATCAGCGGTCAGGCGCGGCAACAATTACTGGGCCAGGAATGCGACTGGCTGGTCATTAACGCCACGCAAGGGGTGGATTGGGATTTAGTCGCTGCCAGTATGGGCTGTGTGAAAGCTGGTGGTTTATGGTTAGTGTTGACCCCAGAACCAGCCAAAT
>JAIXSW010000473.1 GCA_027484495.1 Gammaproteobacteria bacterium | reverse complement strand
CCTGAATAGTTGGCCGGATCAAAAAAAGCGACCTGAAGTCGCTTTTTTTATCCAATCACCCGCAATTAGACTGCAGCAGCAGCCGGTAAACGGGCGATCAGCACGCCAATGCGTTCCAGTGACGTGAAGTGGGCATAAATTGCCGGTAACACACCAAACTTACGCAGTTGCAGGAATTGTTCATCGCTCAGCGCGTCGAATTTTTCGCGGTCAATGACGTGGAAACCGTTCAGACGGCGCTCGTTACCAGCCAGGTCGCGGTATTGCAGACCATCGGCTTTAAACAGGCCCATCTCAGTGATTTGGTTCAGGATGTTACGGCTAACGGTGTTCGCATCGATATAGTCTTTGAAGAAGCTGTTGATACCATCAAAGAATTCAGTGGCTTTGCCTTCAGCGTCAAACAAGGCCTGACCTTCAGTGCGGCTGACATTGTCCGCTTGTTCGTTGACGCACAGAACCAACTGCTCGTCAGACGCTTGTGCCAGTGTGAACGGGTAAGCACGAATGCCGGCTGGGACATATTCGCCTTTCCATTCGCCGTTTTCTAAAAACAGGTTCTGTGCTTCCTGCAGACCAAATACTGCAACCGGGTTGTAAACGTCGGCATCACCGGCCTTTAAGAAGAAAATTGGATAAAATGGCGCAGCAGCGGTGAATTCCTGCAGCATCAAAGGCGCCACATGGCGATTTTCCAGAATTTCAACGGAGAATTTTGGCAGGATACGCAGATCTTTGTGTTGGTCCTGGGTCAGAGCGACTGGTTGAGCGAGCATGTTACTACTTCCTTTGGATCTTGTCTGAGGCCAGCATTGACGGGCATCCGCATGGTGGCCGGTTTTTATAAAGTCGCAAGCACCATACTATAAAAATATGACAGAATGCCAGCGCCCTTCAGCAGAAAAATGTTACGTGCTTTGCATGCCCCGCCGGCTGTTATCAAGACTGGTTGAGTAACAGGCTGAATTTATGAATAATGCCGCCGATTTGCGCCAATTCTGCCGCTGATCTGCAACGAGGATATTGCCCCGGATGATCAAAAAACTGCCGCAAAGCCGCCCACTGGCCGTTGTATTGCTGCTGTGTTTGTTGCTGCTGTTGATATCGCCACAGTATCTGGTACTGCAACGCGGGCAGGACCTTGGGCCCTGGCTGCGGCTCGGTATGCTGCCGGCAGTGCTGATGCTGTTAGTGCTGCTGTCGCTGCAGCGTTCGTTCGGTCGTTCAATATGGTTGTGGTTGCCATTAGCACTGTTAGTGCCACAGGAATGGTTTTATCAACTGACTTACGGCAAAGCCACCGATGCGCACGCGATGGCGATTATTGCCGAAACCGACTTGGCCGAAGCCGCCGGCTACTTGTCCGGCATCGGCTGGCTGTTGTTTGCCGCGCTGTTGGGCATTTTATTGTTATTCGGCCTGACCAGCAGTGTGCTGTTCGCGGCACAGCTGCATTGGCCCCGCTATCTGCGGCCGGTGATTTGGAGCTGCGCAGTGGTTGGTGTGGGCTGGGTCGTGCTGCAGGAACGCCAGTACGCCATTGACTATCCGGTGGTACAGCAGGCGGATGCAACGCAGACGGCACTGAGCCGGCGACCTTTACCTCAAAGTCACAACCTGTTTTACCAGAGTTTTCCGCTCAATCTGCTGTTGGCCGGCAACGAATATCGGGTGCAACAACAAGCGCTGAGCGCAGTTGCCGCGCAAAGCCGCGACTTTCGTTTCGGCGCTGCCCAGCCAGAAGTGTTGGGTGAACGGCAAATCTATGTGCTGGTGATTGGCGAAACGTTACGGCCAGACCGGCTGCAGCTCAATGGCTATGCGCGTGCCACCACGCCAGAGTTGGCCAGCATCCCGGGTGTGGTCAGCTTTCAGGATATGATCAGTCCCTGGGCCTGGACGCGGATGTCGGTGCCGGTGATTATTTCGCGTAAAACAGCGGCGGATCACAGTTATTTTTTCAATGAAAAATCATTGGTAGCGGCGTTTGCTGAAGCGGGTTTTCGTACTTATTGGTTATCGACACAAAGCCCACTCGGCGTGCACGACTCGTCGGTCGCTTTGCATGCCAGCGAAGCCGATGAAGTGCAGTACCTCAATCCGGTCGGATACAAAAAAGAAGGCTTTTACGATGCGGTATTACTGGATGCGTTCCAGCGAGTACTGGCGCGCAAAGAGCAAAAACAGTTGATTGTATTGCATACGCTCGGTAGTCATTTCAGTTATACCGACCGCTATCCGCCGGAGTTTGACCGGTTTTTGCCGTCGGGGAAAGGTCAGAAAATAGGCATGCATGACCGCGCCAACCGCGAACTGTTGAATAACGCCTATGACAATACCGTGCTCTATACCGATTTTGTTGTGTCCGGCCTTATCAGACAATTGCAGTCGCAGCAGGCTATTGCCAGTTTGTTGCTGGTTTCCGATCATGGCGAAAACATCTTTGATGGCAACTGCGATAAAAGCGGTCATGGCCACAACACAGAATTTGATTATCGCGTCGGGGCGCTGTGGTGGGGGTCAGAACTATTCAGTAAACAGTTTCCACAGAAAACCCAACAACTGAATAAAGCCGCGCAGTTGCCGCTGCTGACCAGCCAGACATTCCATACCATGTTGCAACTGGCCGACATTCATTATCCGTCTCAGCAAACAGCCATGAGCTTCGCCGACCCGGCTTTCAGGCCGCAATCGCGCAAGCTCTGGACTGGTATCGATTTTGATCGGGCAGCGAAAAGCGGGCAGTGCCGGATATTGCCGCAGGGTCAGACCAGTACTAATACGAGTGACAATAAGTAGCTTGTCATGAAGATGTCATAAATAAGCCATAAAATAGCCATCCAACCGACATGACAACGCCATGAAAAATACTTAATAAGTTCATGAAACTGTCATTGCGTCATAAAAACACCTGTTTTTACACGCGCATCCCTTGCAAATTGCTGGCGCTGTTTATACTGAAGCCATTCTGTTGCAAGAATGCCGTTCTTCATAAAAAAGAAGGATTTAACCATGTTCGCAAAAAAAGTTGTGGCCGCTGCCGTGTTGTTGGGTCTGTTCGGTGCTGCAGGCACTGTACAGGCTGATCCACTGACCGTTTACGGTAAAATTAACGTGTCGGCGCAAAGTTCAGACGATGGCGCCGGTCAGTTCTCCGAATTAAAAAGCAATGCTTCGCGCTTTGGCGTCAAAGGTGACTACAAACTGGAAAACGACCTGACGCTGATTTATCAGCTGGAATGGGAAGTGGACCTGACCGACGAAGCGAACGAAAAGAATATCAAAGCCCGTGACCAGTTCATCGGCCTGACCGGCAGTTTTGGTACCATTAAAGCCGGCCGCAACGACACTGCGCTTAAATTGTCACAGGGCAAAATGGACCTGTTTAACGACTACGAAGCCGACATTAAAACGCTGTGGAAAGGCGAAAACCGTATGAGCAATTCTTTGGCTTATATCACGCCAAAATTTGCCGGTTTCTCGCTGATGGTCAGCCACATTATGGAAGACTCAGAAAAAGGTCAGGATGGTCAATCTGTTGCACTGATGTACGGCGATGACGGTCTGAAAGACAGCCCACTGTTCGCGTCGGTGTCAATGGACAACGATGTGAATGGTTACGATAGCAGCCGGGTGTTTGTGCAAGGCAAAGTTGCGAAAATCAAACTGGGTGCTGGTTTACATCAACAGGAAGTGATGGCAGGCGGCAAAAAAGAAGATGGTTATCTGCTGAACGCAGCGTATCCACTGGATAAGTTTGAAGTGAAAGCACAGTACCAAACGCTGGAAGACCACGACGGTTATAGCCTGGGTACTGATTACAAACTCGGTAAAGAGACGAAATTATTCGCCTGGTATAGCAGCTTTGATTTCTATAACAAAGCCGATACCGATTATCTGGCGATTGGTATCGAACATAAGTTCTGATGCTCGTTGATGACATGTGACGACCATTTCATGGTGCGTTGCGCTTCGCTTAACGGCACCCTACATTCAGATCTGATGTAGGGTGCGTTTCAAAACGCGCCAAGTTGCCACTTCGCTACAACCAACCTTTTCTCTTAAAAAACAGATACGGTGTGATGCCGGCGATCAGCATTAAGCCAAGCGCCAGTGGATAACCAAATTGCAGGTTTAATTCCGGCATATGCGCGAAGTTCATGCCATAGCTGCTGGCCACCAGTGTCGGTGGCAGGAAAATCACCGAGACGACTGAGAAGATTTTGATGATACGGTTTTGTTCGATGTTGATAAAACCCATCGCTGATTGCAGCAGAAAGTTAACGCGCTGCGAAAACGATTCATTGTGCGGCAGCAGAGACTCAACGTCGCGTAACACGTCACGCGCCTGCTCTAGCTGATCGGCCGGTAAACGTGCTTTGCGTAATAAAAAGCTGATGGCCCTTTGGGTATCCATCAGGCACAGCCGCACTTTCCAGCTCATATCTTCCAGTTCGGTCAATTTAGACAGCGATTCCTGAAAGGCTTCATTCTGTTTGCCCTGCAAAATCACCTGACTAATGGCTTCGAGCGCCAGCGAAATCTCTTCGATGCTGTCGGCCAATTGTTCAATTTTCACTTCAAACAAATCCAGTAACAGCTCAAACGCATTACTGCTTTGCAAATGCGCATTGCGTGCACGCATCCGGTACAGACGAAACACCGGCAGTTCGCGCTCACGCAAGGTGAACAGCCGGCCGTCGCGAATGGTAAAAGCCACAGTGGTAGTCGCGGCGCGGTCTTCCTGATAAAAAAACAACGAGTGGACATG